>NZ_JBQQCG010000150.1:0-12452 GCF_052245575.1 Streptomyces sp. 2A115
GAACGGGGTATCAACATATCTGGCGTTGATTTTTGGCACGCTGTTGAGTTCTCAAGGAACGGACACTTCCTTCGTACTCACCCACAGAACCTTCTCCGGGGCTTTCCTCCGGGCGTTTCCCTTCGGTGTTTCCCAATCTTACCAGATCCGTTTTCCGTTCGGAATTCGTTTCCGGTGGCCAATTGGAAGGCCTTCGCTTATTCGATTGCCTTACGGCTCTCTTTCGGCGAGTCCGACTTTATCAGAAGTTTTTGACCGGCCTGACCGGCCACTCGTTCCTGAATAATTCGGGGAGCTCCTCTGGAATCGAGTCCCAGGAAGCTGACAGATTTTCACTGCTGCCACCGAACCTGTCCATCCAGTTCTAGGCAACTGTGTAAATCTACCTCCCCACACGTCCCGTGTCAACCGGTCCCGTGGGGCGAAGTGGACACTAGCAGCTCAGTCAGGGTTCCCGCACATCAGGCGGCGGTCGGTACGGAGGCGCTGCGCTCGGCCTCCTCGACGTCGCCCGTCTCGCCGGCCCGTGCTGCGCGACCGCCCAGGACGTAGACGTACGCGAGGAAGGCCAGCTCTGCGGCTATGCCGATGCCTATGCGGGCCCAGGTCGGGAGACCGGACGGGGTGACGAAGCCTTCGATGGCGCCGGAGACGAAGAGGACCAGGGCGAGGCCTATCGCCATGCCCAGGGCGGCGCGGCCCTCTTCGGCGAGGGCTGCGCGGCGGGTGCGGGGACCAGGGTCGATGAGCGTCCAGCCGAGGCGCAGACCGGTACCCGCCGCTACGAAGACGGCGGTCAGTTCCAAGAGGCCGTGCGGGAGGATGAGGCCGAGGAAGGTGTCGAGGCGGCCGGCCGAGGACATCAGACCGATGCCAACGGCAAGGTTGAGCATGTTCTGGAAGAGGATCCAGATGACCGGCAGGCACAAGAAGATGCCCAGGACCAGGCACATCGCGGCGGCCTGGGCGTTGTTCGTCCACACTTGGGCCGCGAAGGACGCCGCGGGATGGCTCGAGTAGTACGTCTCGTACTGGCCGCCGGGGCGGGTGAGATCTCGCAGCTCACTGGGGGCCGCGATCGAGGACTGGACCTCGGGGTGGGTACCGATCCACCACCCCAGGAGGGCGGCTACAACGGTGGAGAGCAGCGCGGTGGGGACCCACCAGTGGCGTGAGCGGTAGACGGCTGCGGGGAAACCGTGTGTAAGGAAGCGGGTGACATCGCGCCACGAAGCGCGGCGGGTGCCTGTTACGGCACTACGCGCGCGTGCCACGAGTTGGCTGAGGCGGCCGGTGAGTTGGGGGTCTGGTGCGCTGGACTGGATCAGGGAGAGATGGGTCGCCGTGCGCTGGTAGAGGGCGACGAGTTCGTCGGCCTCCGCGCCGGTGAGGCGGCGTTGGCGGCGTAGGAGTGCGTCGAGCCGGCCCCATTCGGCGCGGTGGGCGGACACGAAGACGTCGAGGTCCATCGGGTTGGCTGCTCCTCGGCTGCTCGTCGTGTGGTCAGCTTGTCGCACTGCGGCGCGATGTGCCCTCAGCTTGGCAGACTGGCTGTCCTCGGGGCAGTTCGGGGAAGGACGGCGGGCGTGAGTGAGCTTGTGACGGGCGAGGCGGTGGCGCTGGAGCTGCGGCCGGCGAAGCTGCCGAGCCGGGTGTTGGCCGTGCTGATCGACCTGGCGGTGGCGATTGCCGCGTACATCGCCGTGACCGTGGCCCTGGTGGCGTCCACGGCTGCTCTTGACGAGGCGGCACAGACGGCGGTGTCGATTGCCGCTTTCCTTCTTGTGCTGGTGGGCGGGCCGATCGCCGTGGAGACGCTCAGTCATGGGCGGTCGCTCGGGAAGCTGGCGTGCGGCCTGCGGGTCGTGCGTGACGACGGTGGGCCGATCCGGTTCCGGCATGCGCTGGTACGGGGGGCGGTCGGTGTGGTCGAGATCCTGATGACGTTCGGGATCGTGGCGTGCATCGCGTCGCTGGTGTCGGCGCGTGGGCGGCGGCTCGGTGATGTGTTCGCGGGGACCCTGGTCGTGCGGGAGCGGATTCCCGTCGGGCATACGTCCTTCGTTCCTCCGCCTCCGCCATGGCTCTCAGGGCGGTTCTCCGGACTTGATCTGTCCGCCGTTCCGGATGGGCTGTGGCTGGCTGTCCGGCAGTACCTGACGCGGATGCAGCAGTTGGATCCGCAGGTCGGCTGGGCGATGGCGGAGCGGCTCGCGGCGGATGTCGCGGAGCGCACCGGGGCTCCGGCGCCGCAGGGCGTTCCGCCGGCGGCCTATCTGGCTGCCGTGATGCAGGAGCGGCAGGCGCGGGAGGTCCGGCGGGCCTTCGGTCCTGGGGCGGCCGTCGGTGGTGGTCCTGTCGCGGGTGGGAACGTGGCCGGTGTGCCGGGCGGGGGCGGGCCGGTGATGCCGTACGCCGTGGCGCAGCCGCCTGGCCCGGCCTTCCCTTCTTCCCCCTCGGATACGGCACCGACGATGCCACCAGGGCAAGGAGCGCCGGTCGCGGCTCCGGCGCCTGCTCCGTCGGGAGCTCCCGCCTCGCCCCCTGCCGTGGCCCCGCCGAAGGACCCGGCCGGGCCAACCCCGCAGAACACAGGCACAGCCGCGCAGAATGTCGGCACAGAGCGCGCTGCCACTGGGTTCGTCCCGCCCACGTAAAGGGACGCCTGTCAATGCCGTCGTCAGCTGAAGACCGACGGCGGTGATGCAAGATCCTCCAGCTCGATGCCGGGTGCGGAGAGAACCACGTCGCCGGAGAGGTGGATGGCGTGCTGCTCGCCGGTGTCCAGGGCTGTGACCTGGTATTCCTCCACGGTCAGGGGGCCACTGTCAGTGGCGTGTGCTTCTCTCGTGATCAGGGCCCAGGACTGGTCGAGGGTGCGCGGGGCGAGGACCGGGTCGGTGAAGGCGACGAGGCGTACACGAGTGGCGGAGGCATCGGGGGTGAGGCGAAGCAGACGTGCGGTGGCGATGAGGAACGCGGGGGATGTGCCGGTGAAGGCGTGGGCGCGGACATTGCCTTCGGTGGCGTGAAGTCCCGTGGGGTCGGTGCGGACCCAGGTGACGCCGTCGATGGCGGCGCCGCGGACCTGCCAGCCCGAGGCGTGGAGTTCGAGACGGATAGGGCGGCCGAGGTCGTCGAGGGCCAGGTCGACGGAGCCGGCTTGGCCGCCGGAAGGGGTGGTGAGTTGCGAGACGTAGCGCCAGCCGGAGGGGCCGGGCGCGCAGTGGAAGTGCTCTTCAGCAAGGGGGGTGTGGTCGTGCGGATCATGAAGCGAATATCGGCCGCGGGGCATGGTGGCTCGGGTCCTTGTATGGGGCAGGCCCCCGCCGGGACGGCGAGGGCCTGCTGACAACCGTTGGCTGAGCGCTGGGCTCAGTAGCGGTAGTGGTCCGACTTGTACGGGCCGTCGACCTCGACGCCGATGTATGAGGCCTGCTCGGGGCGGAGCGTCGTCAGCTTCACGCCGAGCGCGTCGAGGTGGAGGCGGGCGACCTTCTCGTCGAGGTGCTTGGGCAGCACGTAGACGTCGGTCGGGTACTCGGCGGGCTTGGTGAACAGCTCGATCTGGGCCAGGGTCTGGTCCGCGAACGAGTTGGACATCACGAACGACGGGTGGCCGGTGGCGTTGCCCAGGTTCAGTAGGCGGCCCTCGGAGAGGACGATGAGCACCTTGCCGTCGGGGAACTTCCAGGTGTGGACCTGCGGCTTGACCTCGTCCTTGACGATGCCCGGGATCTTCGCCAGGCCGGCCATGTCGATCTCGTTGTCGAAGTGGCCGATGTTGCCCACGATGGCCTGGTGCTTCATCTTGGCCATGTCCGAGGCCATGATGATGTCCTTGTTGCCGGTCGTGGTGACGAAGATGTCGGCCTTGTCGACGACCTCGTCGAGGGTCGTGACCTGGTAGCCGTCCATCGCCGCCTGCAGTGCGCAGATCGGGTCGATCTCGGTGATGATCACGCGGGCGCCCTGTCCGCGCAGGGACTCCGCGCAGCCCTTGCCCACGTCGCCGTAGCCGAAGACGACCGCGGTCTTGCCGCCGATGAGGACGTCGGTGGCGCGGTTGATGCCGTCGATCAGGGAGTGGCGGCAGCCGTACTTGTTGTCGAACTTCGACTTGGTGACGGCGTCGTTGACGTTGATCGCCGGGAACAGGAGGGTGCCCTCGCGCTGCATCTCGTACAGACGGTGGACGCCGGTCGTGGTCTCCTCGGTCACGCCGCGGATCTCCGAGGCGAGCTGGGTCCACTTCCGTGAGCCGTTGGAGATCGTCCGGCCCAGGAGCTCCAGGACGACGCGGTGCTCGTCCGACTCCGCGGTGTCGGCGGAGGGGACCTTGCCGGCCTTCTCGTACTCGACGCCCTTGTGGACGAGCATGGTGGCGTCACCGCCGTCATCCAGAATCATGTTCGGGCCGCCGGTGGGGGTGTTCGGCCAGGTCAGCGCCTGCTCCGTGCACCACCAGTACTCCTCCAGGGTCTCCCCCTTCCAGGCGAAGACCGGGATGCCCTGGGGGTTGTCCGGCGTGCCGTTCGGGCCCACCGCGATGGCGGCGGCCGCATGGTCCTGGGTGGAGAAGATGTTGCAGGACACCCAGCGGACCTCGGCGCCCAGGGCGACGAGGGTCTCGATGAGGACGGCGGTCTGCACGGTCATGTGCAGCGAGCCCATGATTCGGGCGCCGGCGAGCGGCTGAGTGGCGGCGAACTCCCTGCGGATCGACATCAGGCCGGGCATCTCGTGCTCGGCGAGGGTGATCTCCTTGCGGCCGAACTCGGCCAGGGAAAGATCGGCGACCTTGAAGTCCTGTCGGTTGTCGACAGTGGTCATACGAGCTGCTCCTCGGGTTGGGGCGAGGTGGATACGGCTGGTCTGCGCGGCGGCGGGCACTACGAGCGCCCACGGACACACGAATGCCCGGTGCCTGTGCGCAGCGCAGTCCGTCGGAGGCCCTCTCTCCCTCGGTCGGTCCGCGAGGACCGCCCGACCGCCATCAGCAGCGACGTCTGGCTCGGTTACGAATCTACACCGATCGGCTCAGCGAACCCCAGTCCGCCTCCGGACAGATGAAGCGGACGGTGAGGGTCCGTTGAGCCGAGGACAGGGTGCAACAGGCCTGGATAATCCGGGCTTTTGAACCTTTGATCCTGCACTGGGGTCTGTTGCAGGATGCCGGGGATCGGGATCATGTGCGGAACCTCGCAGGCCGAGATCCGACCGAGATCGTCGCGACAGCAGACCGCGATCCCCCACAACGTAGGCGCGCGATCCCCACACAACAAAGGCGTTAGGAGATCCAGGTGACCAGTCCGGCCGGCCTTCCCCCCACGGGCGGCGGCAGCGGCGAGCGGCAGCGGTTGAGGCTGCTCGCGGTGACCGCCTGTCCCACCGGTATAGCCCACACCTACATGGCGGCGGAGAAGCTCTCGCAGGCGGCGGAGCGACTCGGCATCGACATGAAGGTGGAGACGCAGGGCTCGATCGGGGCCGAAAATGTACTCACTGACAACGATGTCAGCACCGCTGATGGCGTCATCGTCGCGGCCGACAAAGACGTGGACCTGAGCCGGTTCGCCGGGAAGCGGGTCGTGACGGTGGGAGTCGCCGAGGGAATTCGCCATCCCGAGCGGCTGATCGAGCAGGTGCGGACCGCGCCCGTGCACAACGGCGGGTACGGGCGCGGAGCAGCCGTACCCGCGAGCGGCGGTGACAGTGACGGCCGTGGCAGTGGCGGTGGCGGTGGCGGCAAGGAGCGGAGTGTCGTTTACAAGGCGCTGATGAACGGCGTCAGTTACATGATCCCGTTCGTCGTGGTCGGTGGGCTGCTGATCGCGATCTCGCTGTCGCTGGGCGGGCACACCGATCCGTCCGGCGGGCTGGTCATCCCGAAGGACTCCTTCTGGACGGACGTCAACAACATCGGTGTCATCGGGTTCCAGCTGATGGTGCCGATCCTGTCCGGCTATATCGCGTACGCGATCGGGGACCGGCCGGCGCTGGTGCCCGGGATGATCGGCGGGTGGATCGCCAACACCGGTTCGCTGTACGACTCCAAGGCGGGCGCGGGCTTCATCGGGGCGATCGTCACCGGGTTCCTGGCCGGTTATCTGGTGCTGTGGATCAAGAAGGTCAAGGTTCCGAAGTTCGTCCGGCCGATCATGCCGATCATCGTGATCCCGATCGTGGCGACGACGGCTCTCGGGCTGTTCTTCGTCTTCGTGATCGGAAAGCCCATCTCCTGGGTCTTCGAGCATCTGACGGACTGGCTCAGCGGGATGACCGGGACCAGTGCCGTGCTGCTCGGCGCGATTCTGGGGCTGATGATCGCGTTCGACATGGGTGGGCCGGTCAACAAGACGGCCTTCCTGTTCGGTACGGGGCTCATCGCGACCGGCAACCAGGAAGTCATGGGCATGTGCGCGGCCGCGATTCCGGTGATGCCGCTCGGCCAGGGGCTCGCCACGCTGATCCGGCGGCGGCTCTACACGGAGCAGGAGCGCGAGACGGGTCTGGCCTCGCTGTTCATGGGCCTGTTCGGGATTTCCGAGGGCGCCATTCCCTTCGCCGCCGCGCGGCCTGCGCAGGTCATACCGGCCAACATGGCGGGCGGTGCGGTGGCCGGGGCGGTCGCCGGGCTGGCCGGGGTCGAGGACGCGGTGCCGCACGGCGGGCCGATCGTGGCGGTGCTGGGCGCCGTGGGCGGCGTACCGATGTTCTTCGTGGCCGTGCTGATCGGGACCGTGGTGACGGCGCTGACGACGGTCGCGCTCGTCGATGTGAGTGAGCGGAAGCGGGGCGGAGGGCCGCTGGTTGGCGGGTTCCCGGCGGAGGACGAGTCGGCGCTCGTTGGTGCGGGCGCGGGCGGTGGTACGGGCGGGGTCGTCGCTCAGCGGGCGGCGAGCGCCGCCTTGCGGGCGACCACCGAGCGGATCGCCGGGACGCAGGCCGTCGCCCCCGCGCCGGGCCCCGGCACCTCAGCGGAGGCGACTACCACTGAACCGACCACCGAACCGGCCTCAGAACCGTCCACCGCCGACGCGTCGACAGCCGGCGCATCGACAGTAGACGCCCCTGCCGAAAAGCCCATCAGCACGCTCGTCGAAGCCCGCACCGAAGTATCCGCCGAGACGCCGCCCGGAGCGCCGGCGACCGGCGAAGTCCTCTCTGGCTACCTCACCGGGCAGACCGTCAAGGTCCGGCTCGACGCCGGCGACAAGGAGGCCGCGATCCTGGAGATGGCCGGGCTGCTGGCCGCCACCGGCAAGGTCGCGGACGTCGAGGAGTTGGTACGGACGGCGTTGCGGCGCGAGGCGCAGGGTACGACCGGGCTGGGCGAGGAGATCGCGATTCCGCATGCCAAGAGCGACGCGGTGACCGCGCCGGTGGTCGGGTTCGCGCGATCGGCGGAGGGCATCGAGTGGGGTGCCCCGGACGGTACGAAGGCCAAGTTGGTCTTCATGATCGCCGTGCCGGAGGCCGCCGCCGGCGATGAGCATCTGCGGATCCTGGCGGTGTTGTCCCGGAAGTTGATGGACACCGGCTTCCGCGAGCGGCTGACAGCGGCTCCGGACGAGGCGGCGATCCTCGGAGTACTCCGCGAGATTCAGTAGTCGCGAGGTTCAGTAGTCGTACGTCCGTCGTGCGTCAGTCGTACGTCCGGTTCGCCGCTGGTCTCTGCGCCTGCGGATGCGCCGCATGGGGAGGGAACGTCGATGGGCAGTGTGCGAAGGCTGGCGGTCACTGCGTGGCTGGTGGGGCCTTTGGGGCTGGTGATGCCCATCGGCTCATTGCTGTATGTGCGATCGGCCTATACGTGGGTCACTGTGGTGAGCGAGAACATGGCACCGACGTACACCGTCGGCGAGCGGCTGATCGTGGAGCGGATGGACGGCGACGAGGTGGGCCGGGGAGACGTCGTGGTGTTCGAGGTACCCGAGAGAAACGTCAAGGGTGCCGTGTTGCAGCGCGTGATCGGGCTGGGCGGCGACCGAGTCGTGTGCTGCGAGGGTGCGGACACGGGCGAGCGGATCACCGTCAGCGGGAAGCCGCTCGCGGAGTCCTACGTGATGGACGGCATCGCCGATGGGATGAATCGGCCATACGACGTGAAGGTGCCGTCCGGGCGGCTTTTCCTGCTGGGTGACCACCGCGTGAACTCGATGGACTCGCGCTTCTACGAGAGCGAGGAGCACCGGGGCACGGTGGCGAACGGGGCCGTTCTGGGACGGGTGGGGGACGGGTTCGGCGGGGCCGCCGTGTGGTTCGGGGGTGCGCTGCTCGGGCTGGTCCTCGCGCTCGTCGGGCTCGGCCTCGGGATCGCCGCGCTGGTCGTACGGAAACGGGCGGCGCCCCAGCTACCGCCGTGGCCCGTACGGGTCTGAACGCGAGTACGTCGGCGTCGGCCTGAACGCAAGGACACCGGCCTGCGCGCAAGAACAGGCCGGCGCGTACGTACGTGACTGGGGCCCGCCGAGCTGCTCGGCGGGCCCCAGTCACGTACGTACGAACGAGGGCGGATCCGGATCCCCTCCTCGTACGAGAAGAATTCAGTGCTCGCCGGTCTTTGCCGGCCCCCCGGGCGCGGCCTCTCGGTCCCGGCCCTTCGCTGCCTCGGTCTCGCTGAAGATGTCGGGCTCCAGGTAGATGACGCGGGCGATCGGGACGGCCTCGCGGATGCGGGACTCGGCGGCGTTGATCGCGGCGGCTACCTCGGTGGCCGTGTCGTCGTGCTGGACCGCGATCTTGGCGGCGACCAGCAGTTCCTCGGGGCCGAGGTGGAGCGTGCGCATGTGGATGATGCCGGTGACCGTGTCGCCGTCGACGATCGCGGCCTCGATCTTCTGGACGTCTTCCAGACCCGCGGCCTCGCCCAGGAGCAGCGACTTGGTCTCGGCGGCCAGGATGATCGCGATGAGGATGAGCAGGATGCCGATGCAGAGGGTGCCGATGCCGTCCCAGACGCCGTCGCCGGTCGCCAGGGCCAGGCTCACGCCGACGAGGGCGAGGATCAGACCGACCAGCGCGCCCAGGTCCTCGAGCAGGACGACCGGCAGCTCGGGCGCCTTGGCGTGGCGCACGAACTCCTTCCAGGACTGCTTGCCGCGCGTGAGGTTGGACTCCTTGATGGCCGTCCGGAAGGAGAAGGTCTCGGCGATGATCGCGAAGACGAGGACGCCCACCGGCCAGTACCAGTGGTCGATCTCGTGCGGGTTCTTGATCTTCTCGTAGCCCTCGTAGATCGCGAACATGCCACCGACCGAGAAGAGGACGATCGAGACGAGGAAGGCGTAGATGTACCGCTCGCGGCCATAGCCGAAGGGGTGTTGCGGGGTCGCCTCGCGCTGGGCCTTCTTACCGCCGAGAAGCAGCAGGCCCTGGTTGCCGGAGTCGGCGAGCGAGTGCACGGACTCGGCGAGCATCGACGACGATCCACTGAAGATGAACGCCACGAACTTCGCTACCGCGATCGCGAGGTTGGCGGCGAGTGCCGCCACGATCGCTTTGGTGCCGCCTGACGCGCTCATGTGCTCCCGATGTCCCTTCGTCTGCCATCTCGGTCTCGGCCGCTCGTCTGCCAACTCGGCTGCCGTCCCGGGCTTTGCCCGTCCTTTGCGGTGGGCCATTGTTGCAGCCCGGGCCGACATCGGTGCGCCCGGCCGCCACAGCGGCTTCTTCAAGCCACTTCCGTGACCCACCCAGGGCCGTCGGCGCGGTCGCGCTCAGGCGACCACCGTGGCCCGGAAAACGCTGCCGGTCCCGGACACTTCTGCCCTTTCGCCCGCCGGTACGAACACGGACTGGCCGGGGGCGAGGGTGTGTTCGCCCGCCTGTACGGAGCCCGCGGTGCACAGCAGGATCTGCGGGGTGCGGCGGGTGAGGTCGTGGGCCGGGGCGCCTTCCGGGAGGGCGTAGCGGGAGAGGCGGAACTCGTCGATGGGGGTCTCGTAGACCTCCTCGCCGTCGGGGGACGCCTCGGGGCGCAGCACGCCCGGGCCGCTCGCCTCGAAGCGGACGATGCGCAGGAGTTCGGGGACGTCGACGTGCTTGGGGGTGAGGCCGCAGCGCAGGACGTTGTCGGAGTTGGCCATGATCTCGACGCCGAGGCCGTTCAGGTACGCGTGCGGGACGCCGGCGCCGAGGAACAGGGCTTCGCCGGGCTGCAGTCGGACGTGGTTGAGCAGCATCGCCGCGATGACTCCCGGGTCGCCCGGGTAGTGGTGGGCGAGGTCGGCGTACGGGGCGTGGGCGCCGCCGAGCCGGGAGCAGGCCGCCGCGGCTTCGGTGACCGTGGCGGCCATCTCCTCGCGGTCCGCTGACAGCACGGCTGTCAACACCTCGCGCAGCGCGGCCTCTTCGGGGTGGGCGTGCAGCAGGTCGACGTACGGCTTGAGGGAGTCGACCTCCAGGGCCGCGAGCAGGTCGGCGGCCTCCAGGGGGGGCCGGAATCCGCACAGGCCGTCGAACTCCGTTAGCGCGCAGATCAGTTCGGGCTTGTGGTTGGCGTCCTTGTAGTTGCGGTGCGGGGCGTCGATCGGGACGCCCCGCAGCTCCTCGTCCTCGTAACCCTCCTTCGCCTGGGCGAGGTTGGGGTGCACCTGGAGGGAGAGGGGGGCGCCCGCGGCCAGGATCTTGAGGAGGAACGGGAGGCGCGGGCCGAACTTGGCGACCGCCTCTGGGCCCAGCTCGCGCTCGGGGGCCGCGTCGATCACCTCGGTGAGGGGGCCACGGGCGGTGCGCGAGGGCGCGCCCGGGTGGGCGCCCATCCACATCTCGGCCTGCGGTTCGCCGGTCGGCTCGACGCCGAGGAGCCGCGGGATGGCCGTCGTGGAGCCCCAGGCGTAGGGGCGGATGGTGTTGTCGAGGCGGTCCATCTGTCTTTTTTTCTCCGTACGTACGCTGCTCAGCGGGCGCTGGTCAGGAGGCGTGGCTCAAGATCAGGCCCCGGAGGCGAGCGCCAGGTAAACGGCGGCGAAATCCGTGATGGCGATCAGTTCGGCGACAGTCTCCAGGTCGCCGCCGTCCTCCGGTTCGAGCTCACTGATCGCCGTGTCGTGGCTGAGGGCGAGTTCGCGGGCGGAGGGAGCGGCGCTCAGGCCCGTGGGCGGGCGGTCGCGGAGGAGGACCACGCGCGCGTGCATGACCGGCTGATCCTCGACGCGGTCGCGGAAGAAGTCCTCGGGGTTCGCGCCGGCTGCCAGCGCGCCCGAGAGCAGGACGCTGTGCGCGGCGAGCGCCTCGGGGAGCTCGGCGGTGAGCGCGGGGTGGCCCGCCAGCTCGGCGAGCGCGGCGACGAAACGCCGGCCGGCGGGGCCCGCGGACGGGCCCTCGGTCCAGATCACCGGGAGCGCCTCGGCGAGCTCGGCGGCGAGGGTCTTGGCGGGATTGCTGTACATCGCGATGGCGGGGCCGCAGCGCTCGGCGACCTGGTCGAGGCGGTCGGCGACCTTGTGCAGGGCCTCGGGCGGTGCGGTGATCAGGCCGGTGCGGTCGAGGAGTGCGAGCAGCGGGGTGAGCAGTGCCCACAGGACGCCGGGGGCGGACGGGGCTGCGGGTTCGTCCTGCTCGTACGGGGCGGTCGCCATCGGTACGAACAGGCCGTGGGCGCCGTCCACCGCCTCGGCCAGCGGGGAGCGGGCGGGGGCCACGGCGGCGACGGTGCTGCCGCGCCGATAGGCCTGCTCGATCAGGAGCGAGAGGCCGGGCTCGCTGCCGTCGGGGGTGGCGATCAGGAGCAGGTCGACGGGACCGGCCCAGCCGGGCAGCTCCCAGCGCATGGCGCCCGCGGCCGGGGCGACGCCGGTGGGGGCCAGGCGGGTGACGGGTGAGCCGGCGCCGGCCAGGGTGCCGAGCAGGTCGGCGGCGCAGATCGCGGCGGCTCCGGGACCCGCGATCATGACGGCGCGAGGGCGGCCGTCCGGCTTGAGGTCGGGGATGCCCGACTCGGCGGCGTGCCGGGCCGCGGTACGGACGCGGGCGCCCGCTTCGGCGGCACCGCGGAGCAGGCCTCGGCGGTCCGCCTCCGACAGTGCCTCGGGGGCGTCGAGCAGCGTTTCGTCGAACATGGGCGGCAGCCTCCGGTCGCCGGTTCGTTCTTTGCGGGCCTTACGCGGGGCGGCGGGCCTCGTCGACCAGGAGGACCGGGATGCCGTCTCGGACGGGGTACGCCAGGCCGCAGTCCTGGCCTGTGCAGACCAGCTCGGTCTCCTGCTCCTTGAGCGGAGCGTGGCAGGCCGGGCAGGCGAGGATCTCCAGGAGGCCGGCTTCGAGCGGCATTGGGGTGTCCCTTCGAACGGGTCGATGTGCGGATCGTTGAACGGGGGATGCGGCCTGGTCAGAGTACCGCTGTGAAGGGCTGGGCGCCGGGAATCGTCGCCCCGTCGCCCCTACCCTGGGGGGCTGCGCCCCCAGACCCCCCTTTCGGCCTGAACGGCCTCGTACTCAAACTGCGC
>NZ_JBQQCG010000151.1:0-11906 GCF_052245575.1 Streptomyces sp. 2A115
GGCGGCACTGAACGAGTTCGACCAGCTCTTCGACGGCCGCCTTACCGCCGGACGGGTATAGGCCAGTCGGACCATCCCAAAACCACTAGGCCAAAGGGCCTAAAAACACCTAAATCATGATAGACCCGGGCCGAACTGGGACTGGGCGCACTATATGAGACTGGTCAACCGCGCCTGAGTGGCTGGTGGTTGAGGTGCGGAAAGTGGCGCGGGTTATGACGGCTCGTGCCGGACGTGGTCGCAACGCTTGTCCGCGTCCGCCACCGGAGTGACGATGTCCCCAGCCGCGTCGCGGCCGCATCGCTCTCCGGGGAGGCCGAATTGACCGATCCATGGGTGGCCCTGGAACCGGGTGCCGACCCCGACATGCGGATGCGGGTGCTGCGCCGCGCACACGAGACGTTCACGGAGGCGGGCACGATGCCGCGGCCGGTGCGTTCGGTGGTGGCCGACTCGTGGCGGCGTTCGGCGCGGGCCGGGGTCGGACCGGACGGCACCGCTCGTGTGGAGCTCACCGACGGAGATCTGGGGTCCTATCGGGCGGAGCACCCGCTGGCCCGGGTGATGCCGCTGTTCCGGGAGCTCATGGGTACGTTCGCGGCAGACGGCGAGCATCTTCTCGCGGTGTGCGACACGCAGGGCAGGCTGCTGTGGGTCGAGGGCCATCCTGGGACGCGGCAGAAGGCGGACGGGATGAACTTCGTACCAGGCGCACGATGGGCGGAGTCGGCGGTCGGTACGAACGCTCCGGGCACCGCGGTAGCGCTCGACCGGCCGGTGCAGGTCTTCGCTGCGGAGCACTTCATGCGGCGCGTGCAGCCATGGACGTGCGCGGCGGCTCCCGTGCACGATCCGCGCACCGGACGGCTGCTCGGCGCAGTCGACATCACCGGTGGGGACGGGCTCGCGCACCCGCACAGCCTGGGTTTCGTGCAGGCCGTGGCGCGCGCCGCCGAGTCCCAACTGGCGCTGCTCACTCCGTCCCGGGCCACCACGGACACCCTCGAACTGACCGCGCTTGGCCGGGACGAGGCGCTGATCGTGGCGGGCGGCCGCAAGCTGCGCCTGAGCCGCAGGCACAGCGAGATTCTGGTGCTGCTGTCCCGGCACCCGGAGGGGCTGACCGGCGACGAGTTGCTGTGCGCGCTGTACGAGGACGAGTCGGTACCGCCGGTGACGTTGCGCGCGGAGCTGGCGCGCTTGCGCCGTTTCCTCGGGGCCGGGGTGCTCGGTTCGCGGCCGTACCGGCTCGCGGTTCCGGTCGAGTCCGACGTCGCTGTGGTGGAGCGCAAGCTCGGCGCCGGCGCGGTCACGGCGGCGGTGGCGGCGTACGCGGGTCCCTTGCTGCCCGGTTCACAGGCCCCGGCAGTGGTGCGGCTGCGCCGCCGGCTCGCCGACGGGCTCCGCGCCGCGCTCGTCTCCAGCCACGACCCCGACCTGCTGGCGGAGTGGGCTCAGGCGCCGTGGGGGGAGGACGACCTCGACGTATGGCGGGCACTCGGCGCGGTACGGCCGACGGCTCCTGTACGGGCCCGCCTGGAGGAGTTGGAGGCTGAACAGGCCGCATCCCCCGGGTGGGCACCACGCTGACGGACACCGACACGGCGCCGCACCGACCGCCACGTCACCAGGCCAACAGGCCAACAGGCCAACAGACCAACCCAATGTCACCCGGCCGCCAGGCCGCCAGGCCAACGCCACCACGTCGACGCCAACGGCCAACCCCCACGCACCGCCGCCACCCAAGAGGCCCGAACGCCCACACCACCCGAAAGCCGCACCCGTGCCGCGCCTCGCCCACTCACGCAACGTACCTGCAACCTCGCCGCCCCTACCCTCGCGCCGAGAGCCGTCCAACGGCGGGCGGTCCTTTCCTGGGAGGCAGAGCACATGACTCGTTACGCGGCGCCCGGCACCGACGGCGCGATCGTCTCCTACCAGGCGCGTTACGACCACTTCATCGGCGGTGAGTACGTGCCGCCGGCGCGCGGGCAGTACTTCGAGAACCCGAGTCCGGTGAACGGGCAGCCGTTCACGGAGATCGCGCGGGGCACGGCGGACGACGTGGAGCGCGCGCTGGACGCGGCGCACGCGGCCGCACCCGCCTGGGGCCGTACCTCGGTGACCGCGCGCGCCGACGTCCTCCTCAAGATCGCCGACCGGATGGAGGCGAACCTGGAGAAGCTGGCGGTAGCGGAGAGCTGGGAGAACGGCAAGCCGGTACGCGAGACGCTGGCCGCCGACATCCCCCTCGCCATCGACCACTTCCGCTACTTCGCGGGGGCGATCCGCGCCCAGGAGGGCTCGCTCGGCGAGCTCGACGACGACACGGTGGCGTACCACTTCCACGAGCCGCTGGGCGTCGTCGCACAGATCATCCCGTGGAACTTCCCGATCCTGATGGCGGTGTGGAAGCTGGCCCCGGCGCTCGCGGCGGGCAACGCCGTCGTCATCAAGCCCGCCGAGCAGACCCCGGCGTCCATCCACTACTGGATGAGCCTGATCGCGGATCTGCTGCCGCCGGGCGTCGTGAACATCGTCAACGGCTTCGGGGTCGAGGCGGGCAAGCCGCTCGCGTCCAGCGCGCGCGTGGCGAAGGTCGCCTTCACGGGCGAGACCACGACGGGCCGGTTGATCATGCAGTACGCCTCCGAGAACATCAAACCGGTCACCCTGGAACTCGGTGGCAAGTCCCCGAACATCTTCTTCGACGACGTATGGGCGCTGGACGACGACTTCCGGGACAAGGCGCTGGAAGGCTTCACGATGTTCGCGCTGAACCAGGGCGAGGTGTGCACCTGTCCGTCCCGGGCGCTCGTCCAGCAGGGCCACTACAGCGAGTTCCTCGACGCGGCGGTCGCCCGCACCGAGCAGATCAAGCCCGGCCATCCCCTCGACACCGAGACGATGATCGGCGCCCAGGCCTCCAACGACCAGCTGGAGAAAATCCTTTCCTATCTGGACATCGGCCAGCAGGAGGGCGCAAAAGTCCTGACGGGCGGTCATCGCATCGAGTACGACGGGGAGTTGGCCGGTGGCTACTACGTCCAGCCGACGATCTTCCAGGGGGACAACCGGATGCGGATCTTCCAGGAGGAGATCTTCGGTCCCGTCGTCTCGGTCACGTCGTTCGCGGACTTCGACGACGCCATCAAGATCGCTAACGACACGTTGTACGGGCTCGGGGCCGGCGTGTGGACGCGGGACATCAACACGGCGTATCGCGCGGGCCGTTCGATTCAGGCCGGTCGCGTGTGGACGAACTGCTACCACGCGTACCCGGCGCATGCGGCGTTCGGCGGCTACAAGCAGTCCGGCATCGGCCGGGAGAACCACAAAATGATGCTGGAGCACTACCAGCAGACGAAGAACCTTCTGGTGTCGTATTCGCCGAGGAAGCTGGGCTTCTTCTAGAGGCACGAAAAAAGGCGCCTGACCTGGGCTTTTGCCCGTCAGGCGCCTTCCTCTCGACCCGTCCGGGGCAAGGACCGACTTACGTCATAACTCCCACTTCCTCCCACCGCTGTCCCGCTCCTGACCAGTACTTCCGGACCAGTCACGGACCAAACCCCGACTCACCCTTCAGACTCCGCGCCCTGGCTGACGCGGTCCCACTCCTGCATGGACTGCTCGATGAGGCGGTTGGCCTGTTCTCGGACGCCGTCCAGGAACTTGGCGTAGTGGCGGAAGAGGACCTCAATGCTTTGACCCGCGCGACGAGCGCACTCGGCGGGGTCCACACCGGAGTACAGCCAGAACGAGATCCCGGCGTGCCGGAGATCGTAGGGCCGCTTTGCCAGCTTGGAGGCGAGTTCTGCACGGGTCAGCACGTACTTCCGTGCCCGCGCCCACGTTGTGCCGTACGCAGCTGCGTCCACGTAGTTGCCGGCCTGGTTCCGGAACAGTCGGCCGTCCGGCGCCACACCGAAGCGGTCGATGTGTGCGCGGAGCATGCGTACGAACTGCGGCGGGATGGGCACAGGCCGGGTCGCGGTAGCCGCGCGGCGCTTGAGGGAGTGCACCTCGTGCACCGAACCGCCGTCCGTCCACTCTTTGCCTGACGTGACTACGCCACCCGACAGGTTGAGCATCCCCCAGCCGGTCTCGATGGTGTCCCTCGTCGTGGTGTATGCGATCAACTGGCGGGCTTGTTCGGTGTGTTGGGTAGTGCGGGGGCGCTTTCGGGGAGTTCACGGTAGAGCTCGTCCATGCTGCCTTCGGGGAGGTAGCGGCGGGGGAAGGCGATCCATTCGTCGTGCATCTCGAAGAGCACGGCGGTGACCAGCCGCAGCAGGGCGTCGTCGTTGGGGAAGACCTGGACGACGTCGGTGCGGCGCTTGATCTCCCGGTTGATTCGCTCCAGCGGGTTCGTGGACTGGATCTTCTTCCAGTGCCGGGGCGGGAAGTCCGCGAACGCGGTCAGGTCCTCCTTCGCCTCCAGGAGCATGGCCCTGACCTTGGGAAACTGCTGGCCAAGCATGTCGGCGACGGTGTCCAGCTGGGTGCGCACGAGATCGGCGGTGGGCTGGGTGAAGATGGTGCGGATGGTCGCGGCGACCATCTCGCCGGACTCCTTGTCGATCACGCTGAAGACGTTGCGCAGGAAGTGAACGCGACAACGCTGCCAGGCGGCACCGATCATGACCTTGTGGACCGCGGCGACCAGGCCGGAGTGCTGGTCGGTGATGACCAGACGGACGCCGCTGAGGCCGCGCTCGCGCAGGGAGCGCAGGAACTCTTTCCAGAACGCCTCGCTCTCGCTGTCGCCGACCATCAGGCCGAGGACCTCGCGGCCTCCGTCCTCGGTGATACCGGTGGCGACCACCACGGCCTGGGAGACGATCTGGTGGTTCACCCGCGCTTTGCAGTAGGTCGCGTCCAGGTAGACATAGGGGAAGCGGACATGATCCAGGGGGCGGGTGCGGAACGCGGTCAGCGGCTCGTCCAGCGCCGCGCAGATCCGCGAGACCTCCGACTTCGAGATGCCGCTGTCCCCGCCGAGGGCTTTGACCAGGTCATCCACGCTGCGAGTGGAAACACCGTGCACGTACGCCTCCATGATCACGGCATAGAGGGCCTGGTCGATGCGGCGCCGGCGTTCCAGCAGCGACGGGAAGAAGCTGCCGGTGCGGACCTTGGGGATCTCCAGGTCCAGATCGCCGGCCAGCGTGGTCAGCACCTTCTCCCGGTGCCCGTTGCGGACGTTGGTCCGCGTCGGTGTGTGCTCGTTCCACTCCGCGCCGATGCGGGCACTCGCCTCGGCCTCGATCAGCTCCTGCACCATCCGCTCGGCGATGGCGCGAATGAGCTCGATTCCGTCGGTCGAGCGTAGTGACTCAAGGAGCCGTATCAGTTCAGACTGGGACAGGGCCATCGTGCACTCCTCATGCTTGAACTGGCTGTTCACCAAGGAGAGTTACGCGGTGGCCCACCTCCTGTTCAGGGAGCGGTACCCATCCGTGGAAGTGCGCCCCGGGCAGACGCCCGCGCACTCCCAGCCGCTGATCCCGTACACCACGACGAGGGACACCATCAGAACTTCGGTGCCCCGCCGCCCAAGGTCGCCTGGGCAGGGTGCAAGGGATCCGTCTTCGGTGTGAGCAGCTTCCCCGTCAAGCCACAGCACCAGGTTGTCACCGGCGTCGTCCAACGCAGTGATGCCCGCGGACGACTGCTGGGTTTTCCCACCGCCAACCTCCCCATGACGACCAGCGCTCGCCTCGACGGCGTCTGGTCCGCCGTAGTTGTCACGGAGGATGACGCCCGACACTGGCCCGCTGCGGTCTCCATCGGACGGAGAACCACCTTCTACGGCCGCCATGGCCAACTACTCCTCGAAGCCCATCTCCTCGACGTGGAGATCGAGCTGTACGACCGGGAAATATCGGTCCATCTTGTGAGCCGCCTCCGCCCGCAACGCCGGTTTCGTGACGTCGAGGACCTTGTGGGGCAGTTGGCGAGAGACACTGAGGATGTCCGCAACTGGGCGGCATCGATCGCACTGGAAGCGGGCGCACAATGACCCGGCGGCCGCCGCCTCGGTGGGCCATTCTGCGCGTAGCGGCCGCTGTGGAGGCGCAGCGTCGCGCCGGGCGCGCACGGATCGACGTCGGTGTGCTCGCACGGCGAGTCGGACTCAGCCGAAGCATGACGTCGGCTTGCCTCTTCGCGGCATCCTCAGGGCGCTCCACGCCAGCCTCCCCGCGCCGTGCGGTCGGCGTGCCGAAGCCGAGCTGACGACGCTTTTCGGGTCGGGAACGGGGCTCGGGGACGGTCGACAGACGAGCCAGGGCAAGGCCGCGCTCATCACGGGAGTCGAGCATGCCCGCCTGTTCAACGACGAAGGCGCGAAGGCGATCCTCATGAACCTCGGTCTTCGATCACCGCACTGATGAACAACGCCGGGCTCTCCGTGTCGAACGCCTCGCACCAGGCCGATGGCAACCCGCGCCGCCGCACCGCTCCACCGCCGCTACCCGGACCTGTCGACCATGACACCGAGATGATCTCCAGCGCCGCACATCCTGTCCGAGCTACGCAGAGACGAGTACGCGCACAGGTGGCGCGATTTCCCGCTCTGATGGCGCACTTGACCGTGACGATGTGCCCCCGGGTCAGACCTACCGTCGTGCCTCGACAGGGGTCAGGCGTGGCCGTCGACCCCGTCCTCCCTGCCAGGACGCACTACGACGAAGTGAGAGAACGATGACTGCTGTCGCACCCCCGGAGACGAAGCTCGACCACACCGTCGAGCGCGACAAGCGCCCCATCCTCGACGGTCCGAACAAGTTCAAGGTCGCGATCTTCGGCGCGAACGTGTCCACCGGTCAGGGTGGTCTGAGCTTCGCCGACGACATGATCAAGCTTGGTGGCTGGGACGAGATCAAGGGCCTCGCGCAGAAGGCCGACGGCTACGGCGTCGACGCGTTCGTCCCGATCGCCCGCTGGCAGGGCCTGTCCGGCCCGGACCGCCCCTGGGGCCGCCAGTTCGAGACGTTCACCTGGGCGGCCGGCCTGGCCGAGGCCACGGAGAACATCGGCATCTTCACCACCTGCCACGTTCCGTTCTTCCACCCGCTGATGGCCGCCAAGATGGCCGCCACGGTCGACCACATCAGCGGTGGCCGCTTCGGCCTGAACGCGACCGCCGGGTACTTCGAGCCGGAGTTCCGGATGTTCGGCGTGGACCTGCCCCCGCACGACGAGCGCTACGAGGTCGCCGAGGAGTGGATGACCGTTGTCGAGCGTCTGTGGAAGACCGAGGGCGACGTCTACGAGTTCGACTTCCAGGGCAAGTACTACAACCTGGGGGGCGCGCAGTCCTACCCCCAGCCGGTCCAGACACCCGGCCCCCTGGTGATGAGCGCGGGCGCCAGCCGGGCCGGCCAGCGGTTCGCGTTCAACCACGCCAACATCCTCTTCGCGCAGATCCCCAGCGTGGACGCCGCGAAGCCGATCGTGAGCAAGCTGCGCGCCAACGCCGACGCGGCCGGCCGCGAGGACCTGGCGCTGTGGGCGGGCGTCCACATCGTGTGCAAGGACACCGAGAAGGAAGCCTGGGACTACGTCCGCTACGTCGAGGACAAGGGCGACTGGGAGAGCGCCGTGCGCTACCAGCAGATCTGCATGACGGGCGACGCCCGCAGCATGGACTGGGACGTCTACAAGCAGAACAACGACCCCCGCCAGGACGAGTCCGTCCGCATCTTCCTGCGCGCCGGCCTGACCCCGCTGGTCGGCACCCCCGAGATGATCGCCGACGGTCTGCAAAAGCTCTACGACGCCGGCATCACGGGCATCTGCACCGGGATGGTCGATTACGACGAGGGCCTGGACCGCATGGACCAGCAGATCTTCCCCTTGATGCGGGAGATCGGCCTGCGCGCCTGACAGTCCACCCCTGGCCGGGCGCCGAGGCGCCCGGCCGCGGCTCCCCTTCCCTGTTCGCAAAGGAGCGCAGAGACATGATCACGTTCCCCGACCCCAAGAAGTTCCGCCTGGTCGTCGCCGGTCAGAACGAGGCGGGCGAGGCAGACTTCCTCACCCCGGGCCCTGCCGCCGAGTTCGACTTCCCCGGCGTGTCCGCCGGCGCCTTCTACTGGGCCGTCGAGGGTGGCCACAGCAAGACGTCCTTCGGGGCGCCGCCCGCCAAGGTTTCCCTGGCCGGGCCGAACGGGTCCACGTTCGGCGTCAGCAGCTTCCCGGCTCACTCGTCGGGCGAGGTCGACGCCTCGACCCTCGACCCTCGACCCTCGACCCTCGACCCTCGACCCTCGACCCTCGACCCTCGACCCTCGACCCTCGACGAGAGCATGTCCGCGACCGAGGACGACGGCGACGCCGGGATGCACGCCAGCGACACCATCGACTACGAGGTCGTCATCTCCGGCAAGGTCGACCTGGTGCTCCCGGGCGGCAAGAAGCGCACCCTAGTGCCCGGCGACCTGCTCGTCATGGCCAGCGTGCCCCACGCCTGGAAGAACCCCTACGACGAGGACTGCGTGTACATCGTCGTCACCGTCGGCTTCAACACCGCCGAGAGGGCCGCAGCATGAGCCTGACCTCTCCCGGCAAGGCGCTGCGCGCGGTCTTCGAGAGCGAGAAGACCGAGCTGCTGCCGCTCGGCTCGGTCCCGATCCACGCCCAGATGGCGCAGCACGCGGGCTTCGGCGCGTTCCAGCTCTCCGGCGGCGCGTCGGCCTGGTGGCAGGGCATCTCCGACGTCGGCTGGCTCACCATGACCGAGGTCGTCGACCTCGCGCGCCGCACGGTACGCGCTGCCGACATCCCGATCTACTGCGACGGCGACACCGGCTACGGTGCGCCCCTCAACGTGCAGCGCACGGTGCTCGAGTTCATCGACGCCGGTGTCGCGGGCATCCACATCGAGGACCAGCGCGAGCCGAAGAAGTCGGGCGGTGTCGCCGGCGTCGAGCTCGTCTCCGACGCCGAGGCGATCGGCCGGCTGAACTCCGCGTGCGACGCGCGTGACAAGCGCGACGAGGACTTCGTCATCGTCGCGCGCACCGACGGGTACGGGTCGGCCGGCGGCGGCCTCGAGGAGGCGATCCGCCGTGCCCAGCTCTACAAGGCCGAGACCGGCGCCGACGTCATCTTCTACGAGGGTTTCCACACGTGGGAGCAGGCTGAGATCGCCCTCAAGGAGACGCCTGGCCCCGCGTACGTCGTCGGTGTCCCGCTGATCGGGACCAGGACGGTCGCCGAGATGACGGCGATGAGGCAGGCGGTGCAGTCGCTGCCCGTCTTCCTGCCCGGGGTCCGCGAGGTCTACCACTTCATGGTCGACGCCATCGAGAGCGGCGAGGCGACGGGCTTCCCCGAGTACTTCCGGAAGGTGACCGGCGACGCCGGGACGAAGTACGACATCGGCTGGGGTGCCATGTTCGGCCGCCCCTCCTCCGAGGAGGTGCGTCGCGTCGAGGAGAAATTCCTCCCGAAGGACGCGCAGCGCGACTACGACAGCAGCGCGCACGCAGGAGAGACGTACTGACGATCCACCCCGTGGGCTGCCGGGGCCGCACCGGCTCCTCGCAACCCACGGATCGCGCGACCGGGGCCCCTGTCTCCGGTTGGGCGGACCCTGGCGGCGCCCACCGCGTCGCCGCAGCCGATCTGACAAAGGAGTCTGATTCATGGCGAGCTCGATGAAGGGCAAGGCCGGTCTGGTGACCGCCGCGGGATCTGGGATCGGGCAGGCGGCCGCGATCGCCCTGTCGCAGGCCGGCGCCTGCGTGATGGTCTCGGACATCGATGAGACGGCCGGTGCCGAGACGGTCGCGAAGATCGAGAAGGAGGGCGGCACCGCGGCGTTCCTGCGCTGCGACGTCAGCGACGAGGCGCAGGTCGAGGCACTCGTCGGCGCGACGGTGTCCGCCTTCGGGAATCTGGACTTCGCGTTCAACAACGCGGGCACCAACGGTGTCTTCGCGCGGATCGGCGACATGGACAGCGCGGTCTGGGACCGCGTGATGAAGGTCAGCCTCTACAGCCTCTTCTACTGCCTGAAGCACGAGGTGCGCGCGATGGAGAAGAGCGGGGGCGGGGCGATCGTCAACACCGCCTCCGGCGCCGGGCTGATCGGCATCGCCCACAACGCGCCCTACACCGCGGCCAAGTTCGGTGTGGTCGGCATGACCCGGAACGTCGCCATGGACTACGCGCCCAAGGGCATCCGGGTCAACGCACTGGCCCCCGGCTCCACCGCCACCCCGATGATGATGAACGCCTTTGAGCAGAACCCCGGCGAGGAGTTCAGGAACAGCATCCTGGCGGGCATCCCGATGGGGGTGCTGGCCGAGCCGGAGGACCAAGCCGACGCCGTCGTGTGGCTCTGCTCCGACCAGGCGCGGATGGTCACGGGCGTGACGCTGCCGGTCGACGGCGGCTACCTCGCGGGCAAGTAGACGGCCCGCTGCGGGGCCGCAGGAGCGGCCCCGCCCAGACACAGCAGAACTCCTCAGGAGCAGCAGGGACATGACTGCACGGAACCTCGACTTTGGCGGCCGAGTCGCGCTCGTCACCGGCGCCGGCCAGGGCATGGGTCGCGCGCACGCCAAGATGCTCGCCTCGCGCGGCGCGCGCGTCGTCGTGAACGACCTCAATGCGGACAACGCAACATCGGCCGTCGCCGAGATCACCGCTGACGGCGGAACCGCCGTGGTCGACACCAACAACGTCGTCACCGGCGCGGAGGCCATCGTGCAGACCGCGATCGACGCCTACGGCCGGCTCGACGTCGTCGTGAACAACGCGGGCATCAACGCGTTCGGCGCGTTCTGGGAGATGGACCGGGACACTTGGTGGCGCGTCTTCGACGTCACGGTCAAGGGCGTCGTCGAGGTGTCGCGCACCGCGATGCCGCACCTCATCGCCTCGGGCACGGGGCGCCTGATCAACATCTCCTCCAACGGCCTCATGGGTGTCCCGCTCGACTCGGCCTACTCCGCGGCCAAGGCCGCGGTGTGGGGCCTGAGCATCGGTCTCGCGGCCGAGGCGCGCGAGGTCGGCGTGCAGGTCACGACGCTCATGCCCGTGGCCTGGACACCCATGACGCAGGACGCGTTCCCGAACCCCGTGGTGCAGGCGGCCATGAAGGAGAACGTCCCGCCGGAGGCGGTGTCGGCCTTCGTGACCTACCTCGCCCACCAGGACACCACGACGTACGCCGACACGTTCGAGATCGCGGGTGTCACGGCGGGCCGTGTGGCCATCGCGGGCATGGAGCGCGTCGATGCTGCGGCGGCCACGCCCGAGGCGTGGGTTGTGCAGGCCGAGGCCCTGACGAAGGACGGCGAGATGCGCGTGTTCCACAACGCGAGCGAGTCGTTCCGCGACCAGATGGTGCACCTCGCTCCCGAGTTGGACTCGGTGCTGCCCCAGGACGCCGCGAACGTGGAGAGGGTGTGAGCCCGGTGACCGTCGTAGATCAGGAGGCCGGATCGGTGAGCAAGGTCCGCGAGATCGTCGGGGACCCCCGAGCCGTGCGCGAGGCGTTCGCACAGTTCCCGTCCGGCGTGGCCGTGCTCGCGGCCGACGTCGACGGCGAGAAGCACGCGCTCGTGGCGTCCTCGTTCATGGTCGGCGTCTCCCTGGAGCCGTGCCTCGGCGCGGTCGCGGTGCAGAAGTCGTCCGAGACCTGGGACCGGATCAAGCAGGCGGGCACGCTCGGCGTCTCCGTCTTCGGCAAGGGGCAGGGCCACCTGACCCGCAAGCTGGCCGGCAGGGACCGTGCGGCGCGCTTCGACGAGGTCCCGATAGAGGTCGGGGCCGGAGGTGCCGTCTTCCTCGATGACGCGGCGCTGTGGCTCGAGTGCTCGATCCACGACGTCACCGAGGCCGGTGACCACTGGATGGCGCTGCTCGAGGTCAACAAGCTCGGGGTCGGC
>NZ_JBQQCG010000152.1:0-11678 GCF_052245575.1 Streptomyces sp. 2A115
CCGATCATGCGCGCCCCCGCACAACTCGTGCGCGCAGGAGGCGTAGCGGTGGTCCAGGCGCAGGCTGTGGTGGATCGCGATGCCGTGAAAGCCGGCAGGATACCGAGGCTGTCGGCGCCGACGCCGAACGCCGGGCCGCCCCCCAGCAGCGTCAGCGCCTCGGTACAGGCCACGTGCGGCCGGCGCCGCGAGGCCCCGGTGCGGGTGGTGGTCTCACCGGCATGCAGCACATGCCTCAGCACCAGCAGGGCCCGCACCCGCTGAAGCGACGGGGCGGTCATCTCGGCTCTCGGGCGGCAGCGAGGCTGCCCTGCCGGTCGAAACCTTTGCGCCGGTGATCTCCGCGAACAGCTCCGCGGTGCGCTCGGCAGGCAGGTGCTGACGGGCCACCAATTACACGGCGCTGCCCGCGGATTCGTCCCCGTAGGAGGCCGGGCAGGCCGGCACGTCCTCCGGGGACGGCGCCTCGGTGGCCTGTCCGCACCCGCAGCGCACCCTGTGCGGGCCTGCCGTGCGAGCGCTCGGGCCGCGACTTCGCCTCCGGCTTGGGGCGGCCGAGGGTGTCGGTGGGTTGGGGGCAGATGGAGTTGCCGGAGTTGTACCCCAGCCGGCGCTCCAGCTCCGCCACCCGGGTCCGTGACCCGCGCAGTCTCCGCCTCCTGCTGCTCGATCAGCGCCTCGTTCTGCCGTTCAAACGCGTCGTTTCGCTGACGCGGCAGTCCGACCAGGATCAGCAGGTCCTCACGGGACGCGGCGGAGTCGCCGGGTTCATCAGCGGGCACAGGCAGCGGATGCCGGCTCCGGCCCGCACCTGACACCCCGTTACCGCATGGCCCCACCCCACCTATGCATTCAGGACACCGATGTCTTGAATGCATATGGGAGGAGGCGTTCAATGACAAACGGCTGACGCGCGGCTGACGAGGTAATGGCGGGTTGTCCACCGGATTGAAGGTAGGGCTAGCCCCATGTTCCGAGGCGGCAGAGTTCCGCTAGTGTCATGATCCGCAACGAGATTTTGGGCTAGGACCTGTGTATCCGTCAGATCTCAGATTTTGGGAGCGACGTGCGGACGAAGTTCTGCTGCGTCGGGGGCCTTGCTCTCGACGGATTCACCGCCGAGTACATCGGCGCATTCGAACCGCGGTTCGGAACGGGAGCCCAAGTGTTCTTCAGCACCAGCATTTTTCAGCTCCATCGCGCTTCGACGTCTCCTGCCGTCGGCCCGAACTGATGGAATTCCCCGAGATCTAGGAGATCTTCATGCGTTCGAAGCAAGAGCGGCCGATCAGGGACGAGCTGCTGCGCTTACAGGACGTCCGAAAGGTGTATGGGCGGTCGCGCAACAGCGTGGAGGCGTTGGCAGGGGTGTCGCTCGGCTTCCAGCGCCACACATTCACGGCTGTGATGGGCCCCTCCGGCTCCGGCAAGAGCACCTTCCTGCACTGTGCCGCCCTCCTGGATCGGCCGACGTCCGGCAGCGTCCTCCTGGAGGGCCAGGACCTGACGACCATGAACGAGCGCTCGTTGACCAAACTGCGCAGGAACCGGATCGGGTTCGTCTTTCAGAGTTTCAATCTGCTGCCCGCGCTGAACGTGGTGGACAACGTGACGCTGCCGCTGCGACTGGCGGGCAAACGACCCAACCGCAGGTTGGTGGACGACGTCATCGAGCGCACCGGTCTCACGCCCCGCCGCAAGCACCGCCCGGGCGAGCTCTCCGGCGGTCAGCAGCAGCGCGTGGCGATCGCCCGCGCCCTGGTCACCCAACCGGTCCTGCTGTTCGGAGACGAGCCGACAGGCGCCCTGGATACCGAGACCGCGCTGGAAATCCTGGGACTGCTGCGCGCGTCGGTGGACAGCGGCGAGCAGACCGCGGTGATCGTGACGCATGACCCGGTGGCCGCATCGCACGCCGATCGCGTGGTGTTCCTTGTGGACGGTCGGGTGAGCGCCGAGCTCGAACGGCCCTCCGTCCAGGAGGTGGCCAAGCAGATGACCCAACTCGGCGCGTGGGCCCGGATGCAGCAGTCCGTGCGCCCGGAACGGGTGGTCTGATGCTGCGTCTTGCACTCAAGACCCTGCGGTACCGCAAAGGCGGTTTCCTCGCGTCGCTGATCGCGCTGTTCGTCGGCGCCGTCGTCGTACAGGGCTGCGGTGGTCTGCTGGAGACCGGCATCCGCGCCAACGTCAAGGCCGAGCGGCTGGCCGCGGCGCCCGTCGTGGTGACCGGCAGCCAGGATTACCCCGGCCACGCGGTCGGTACCGCGACCGATCCGATGACCGAGCGAGTGCTGCTGGACGAGAACCTTGTGGACGTCGTGGCCAAGGTGCCCGGTGTGGCCGCGGCCGTGCCGGACATCTCGGTGCCGATCACTGGGCTGGCCGACCGGCCGGCCGACGCGTTCGGGCACGGCTGGTCCAGCGCGGCGCTCTCGCCGTACAAGCTGGTTGCGGGCGCCAAGCCGACCGCGTCCGGCGAGGTCGTGGTGGACAGCACCACCGCGAAAAGGCTGGGCGTGCGGCCGGGCGAGCGACTGAAGGCGTCGGTGCGCGGCATCTCGCACGAGTTTCGGGTCAGCGGCATCGCCGAGAGCCGGATCGCCACCCAGTCCGTGCTGCTGTTCTCCGACGGCGAGGCTACTCGCCTGTACGACCGGCCCGGAAAGATCGACGACATCGGGGTGCTCGCCGCCCCGGGCACGGACCCGGCGAAGCTCGCCAACGCGATCGATGACGCCGTCGCGGATCGCGGTGCCCAGGTGCTCCACGGCGACGACCGGGGGGTTGCCGAGTTCCCGGACGCGATCAGTGGCAAGCAGAACCTGATTCCGGTCGCGGGCGCGTTCGGCGGTCTGTCCACCATGGTCGCGATCTTCGTGGTGGGCAGCACCGTGGGCATGCTGATGCAGCAGCGCCGCAGGGAGATGGCGCTGCTGCGCACGACCGGGGTCACGCCAGGGCAGTTGCGTCGGATGGTGATGGCGGAAACGTTCGTGATCGCGCTGCTCGCGGCCGGCCTGTCGCTCGTACCAGGGGCCGCGTTCGGTCACTTCATGTACGACATCCTTGTTGAGCAGGACCTGATCCCGGGCGAGATGATCTTCATCCAGGGGTTCATCCCGCAGCTCGCCGGCTTCGGCGCCACGCTGTTCGCGGCGCTGGCCGCCGCGTTCATCGCCTCCCGCCGGGTGTCGAAGGTCCGGCCGACCGAGGCGATGGCCGACGCGACGCTGCAGACCCGCTGGATCAGCCCGATCCGCATGATCCTGGCGTTCCTGTTCCTGGGCGGTGCGACCGCGCTCGCGATCGTCACGGCCTCGGTGATGACCGGGCCGATCGCGGCGAGCACGGCCGGACCCGCCGCGATGTTGTGGGCGGTCGGGGTCGCCCTGGTGTCCCCGGGCCTGTGCCGCTGGCTGGCGGCTCTGCTGCGTTGGCCGGTCGGTTGGTTCACCGGGCTGTCGGGGCGGCTGGCGATGCTGAACGCTTCAGTGCGCAAGGTCCGGCTGGCCTCGGCGGTCATCCCGATCATGCTGGCGACCGGGCTGGCCACGGCACTGATCTACCTGCAGACCAGTCAGGACGATGCCAACAGTCGGATGTTCGCTGACGGCCTGAAGGCGGACGCTGTGGTCAGTTCGCAGAGCGAGGCTCTCCCACCGTCGCTCGTGGACACGCTCTCCCGCCTGCCGCAGGTTGCCGGAGCGTCCGCTTCGGTGTCCAGCGAGGCGCGTCTGGAGACTGTCCTCGATCCGGGCAAGGGCGACAACGACACGACGGCGGCTCGTCGGGTCAGGCCGAGTCGGATCGACCTGCAAGGGGTCACGGCGTCCGGCGCGCGGCAGACGATCGGACACCCGACGGTGCAGGGCGACTACGGGCGCCTGACCGGCGACAGCATCGTGCTGCCCACGGATGTGCTGGACGACAGCGGTAAAGCCGTCGGGGACCGGGTGAGGCTGCGCTGGGGCAACGGAGAGGCGACCACGATGACGGTCGTCGGATCGTTCACCCCGCCGCGCGGGTTCGACTACGCGATGGTGCCCGCGACGGAGCTGCTGCCCCGCACGACGACCGGCGTTCTGCAGCAGATTCTGGTGAAGGCGAAGCCGGGAGTGTCGTCCTCGGACCTGAAGGCGGCGGTGGCGAAGGCGGCGGGCGGTGTGCCTGGAGTCGTCGTCGTGGACCGCGCGGAAGCGACCGTGGCGCACGCGGAGAGCGATGAGAGCGGCCGGGTGGCGAGCTTCCTGCTGGCCGCAGTGGTGGTCGGCTATGCGGTGATCGCGCTGATCAACTCGCTGATCGTGGCGACCGCCGAGCGGCGCAGCGAGTTCGCGCTGCAACGGTTGATCGGCTCGACCCGCGGCCAGGTGATGTGGATGATGTCGGTCGAGGCGTTGGTGACGGCGCTGGTGGGGATCGTGCTCGGCACAGGGGTCGCCGCCGGGTCACTGGTCCCGTTCGGGCTGGCCCTGGACGGGTCGGTGCTGCCCAGCGGGCCCGCGTGGATCTACCTGACGATTGTCGGGACCGCGGTGGCGCTGACGTTCGTGACGATCCTGTTCCCGACTTCGGTCGCGCTGCGGGCGAAACCGGTGGAGGCCGCCGTAGCCCCATGACCATGGCCGGCCCGGGCTCCCCCTGTCCGGCCGGACCCTACCCGTGCGGCAGACCCCGGATGTTGGCGGAGTCCGCGGCACAGCACCGCGGCGGCAGGTAATCCCCCGGCCTGCCGCCGCGGTGCCCCACTCAAGAACAACGTGAGCTCTCCGCCGTCACGAAGCGCGACGGGTCAGGGACCTCCGACGGTCCCTCGGGCAGGTCTCCCAGCCACGATCGATAGCTCGGAAAGGATCGTGCATATTGGTAGTAGTAACGGCGAATGGTCTCCACCAGCTGACGCGCGGCGCCGCTGCTCATCGCGTCCTTGTGCCACACCAGTGTCAGCTCCGTGTGATGGGTGTCGGCCAGTGGAACGACGCGAACGTCGGACGTGGCGCCCGTCAGCGGGGTGAGGGCGGCCGCGTCGACATGCCGCACCCAGCTCATGGCTTCGTGATACCCCCCTGCGTAGTGCGAGACGCTGCGATCGCGCTGGCCCAGGCCGTCGAGCAGATGTCGTTCGACGGGGGAGAACCAGTGCTGTTGGGCATAGCCGATCCACCGCAGTCCTTCCAACTGTGCGGCGCTCAGGACGCTGTGGTCTGCGAGCGGGTGACGGATCGGCAGTGCCAGCCAGACCGGATCGCGAACGATCGTCGCCTTGGCCACCTCGCGGTCGGAGAGCTCGATCGGGGCGATCGAGCCCATGCTCGACACCATCGCCGCATCGAGCGCACCTCGCTGCACCCTGTCGACGGCGTCCGCCGAAAGGACGGTCTCGGTCCGCATGTCGATTTTGGGAAGCATCGAGCGCAGTGCACCGCGCAGGGTCGGCGGCGTCCACTCGGCGGTCCCGAACCGCAGTATGCCGGACGTGTCGATGGCCGCCTCGGCGATGACCGCGTCAGCCTGCTCCGCCAGCGCCGCAAGCTTGGGGATCACGCGCTCCCCGAGCGGTGTGGGTGTCACGCCGCTCCGGGATCGGACGAACAGGCTCCCACCTACGGCCTTCTCAATTCTGCGCAACTGGGCCGACAGGCTCGGTTGCGGTATGCCGATCTTCATCGCGGCTTTCGACAGGCTTCCTGTCGCGTTTATCGTCTCGACGACACGCGCATGCCGAACCTCTATCTCCATGCCCCCGTACCTTCCTCATGGCAGCGATCATGCTGTTACGAGCAAAGCGATGTCTCGTTCAGTCCCTCGTGTGCGATTGCAGCGGCGGCATCCACCAAGTCGAGCGAGGGCGCATGTCCTTCGACGACCAGGAGCGGATGGGCTTCTCGGCGCCGCTGGACCGGCTCGGTGCGGTCCCCGCGGTGCTGCGGTTCCGGCCAGGCACCTCCGCCAACCAGGGCGGGGCTCAAGGTCATTGCTCACCCCCGTACGACAGGCGGGACGCCGCCGTGATGCTGTGGCTTCCGGAGGATCCCACGTTATAATAATAATAGTGTTTCTTTTTTCAAGGGTAATCGCGCAGCCGCCAATTGGGCACGGCGACGGTGCGCCCTCTGCGGGAAGGATCACGACGATGCAACCAAGGGCAGCCCGCACCCGTCAGGTCCTGGTCAGCGCAGCGGCCAACGAGTTCGACCGGAACGGCTACAGCGGGGCGTCCCTGGCGCGGGTCTCCCGGGCCGCCGGCGTATCGGTCGGGGCTCTGACTTTCCACTTCTCCAGCAAGGAGGAGCTCGCAGTCGCGGTCCGGGAGCAGGGCGGTGCCGCCACTATGACAGCGGTCGCAGCGGTCACGGCGCGCCGTGAGGAGTCGGTCCAGACAGTGGTCTCGTTGACGCTGGCACTGACCGAGCTGCTCGAGACCGACGTAGCCGTACGCGCGGCCGCCCGACTGGCTAGAGAGCAGTCCGGGACACCGGATTGGTTCTCGGCCTGGGTGCCCGAGATCCATCAGCAGTTGCGGCATGCTCACGAAGGCCAATTGGGCTCTGTCGCCGACCGGGCGGCGGTTGCCGCCTTGGCCACGCACCTGGTCACTGGTGCTGAGGTCACCATCCGGCAGCGGGCGCGGCGGCACAACCTCACCGACGGCCAGTCGGTCGCGGAGCTGACCCGGATCTGGGAGATCGTCCGCGGCGGGTCCGCCGCTCTGCGTGGCGATGGCGATGTCGAAAACCACTGCGGCGACCAGCCATGTCATTGATCGCCCTGGGCGCCGGTTCCATCAGACAGCGCTGCAGCCGCCGTCCACGGGCACCGCTCCGCCGGTGACGAAGGAGGCTTGGTCGCTGAGCAGCCAGGCAGCGGCACGCGCTATCTCTACCGGTTCCGCAAGACGGGGCTGGATGGCCCGGGCAACCGCGGCCTGCTCCAGCTGCGGCACCTCGAGCATGGCGTTCTCCATCAACTCGGTGCGAGTCGAGCCGACCATTAGGGCGTTGATCCTTATACCGCGCTGCCCGTACTCGGCCGCTGCTGCTCGCGTCAGGCCCAGTACGGCGTGCTTGGCCGCCACGTAGGGGGACACCGCGCCGGTGGCGAACGCACCGGCGGTGCTGGAGGTGTTGACGATCGCGCCGCCCGCGCCGTGCCGCAGCATCATCGGGATCTGCTGCTTCAGGCAATTCCACACGCCCCGTACATTGACGTCCATGATCTGGTCGAAGACGGCGTCGTCCGTCTCGTGCAGCTGGCTGCCGATGCTCCCCCACCCGGCGTTGTTGAACGCCGCGTCCAAGCGTCCAAATCTCTGCACCGCGGTGGTGACCGCACGTGCGACATCCGCCGAAGCGGTCACGTCACCCGCCGCCACGGCAGCATGGCCGCCTTCGGCGTGAATCTCCTCGGCGAGGCGGCACAGCTCATCCTCGCGACGGGCCATCAGCACCACTGCCGCCCCTTCACTGGCGAACAGCCGGGCGGCCGCGGCCCCGATCCCGCTGGATGAGCCCGTGATCAGGACGGTTTTGTCCTGCAGCAACCCCACGCGGTCTCCCATGACAGCTCTCCTCACCTGTACCAGTTCGCTTGCCGTGCCTGAGCGTGTAACGCGGTCAGCTGAAGCAGCCGATGTGGTCGGCCGCCCACGAGGAGAACGGCGCGGGGGCACTCCCCACGATGGCCTGAACCTCGCTCTCGACTCCGGCGGCAGCTCCAGCGGCGCGCCGCTCCGCCGCTTCGAGCAGCGCTCGCGCGACGGGTTCCGGGAGCCGCCCCCGCCACTGACGCAGGGCCTGGTCAGCTGTCAACTCCTCGAACCGGAGCTGTCGTCCCAGGGCGCTGGCGAGTTGACTCGTCTGACCTCGAGCCGTGATCGGCTGCGGCCCCGTCAGCGCGTACGCCCGGCCGGCGCGGCTCTCCTCCATCAGTCCCCGGATCGCGGCTCTCGCCACATCACGCGGATCCACGCTTGCTGTGGCCGCATCCCCGCCGAACGCACGCACCACCGACTCGGCGCGGATGGACGCGGCCCAAGACAAGGTGTTGGACATCAACGACCGCATGCGCAGCACCGTCCACTCGAGTCCCGAAGTGTGGAGCAGCCCCTCGCACTCGCGGTTCCAACGGGTGATCAGGTCATCGGCATCCGGGTCTGTCACGGCGAGCCACGAGAGCTTCACCGCCCGCCGCACGCCTACCGCGCGAGCGGCCGCCAAGATGTTCTCGTCGTGCTGGGGGCGCAGCGGGTTGGCCGTGATGACCAGGATGACGTCGGCACCCGCCAGCGCACGCTCCAAGCCCTTCCGGTCCTCGTAATCACAGTCCACCAGTTGCCCCGGTAACTGCATCCGCCGGGCCTTGTCCAGATCGCGGATCAGCGCCCGGACGTTACCCGGCTGCAAGCCCAGCTCCGCCAACTGCCGCGCCACGTGCCTGCCGACGGCGCCGGTCGCACCCGTGACGACGAACCGCGGTCCGCCGTCAGGCCACGGCCTCATGCCGTCACTCGCCCACGGGCCTCGCCGAGCTCAATCCTCTTGACCGCGCTGGGCACGGCGATCGCCGGCAGCAGGCACCGCCAGATCTCCTCCACACGTTGGGGCAAGTCACGGTGCCGGGCCTCCACGTACGAGTGCATCTGGGCACCGGTACAAGCATTGACCACCAGCCGGGCAACCGCCGTGACGTCGGTGCCGGCCCTCAGCTCTCGCTGGCTTCGTGCGGCGCGCAACTCCGGCAAGAGCAACTCGGCCCACTGGTTGTGGGAGTTCACTTCCGGCTCCATGAACCGCTCCTGCTCCCACACCAGTCGCGCTCCCCCCTGCAGGATCGGGTCATCCAGCAGCTGGTACGCCCAGGTCAGCGTCACATCGACCACGCGCTGCAGGCCCTGCGAGGCTCGCGGTGGCACCACGAAATCCGGCTGCCTGGACACGATCTCCCGGGCCAGCTCGTCCTTGGACTTGAAGTGGAAGTACACCGCTCCCAGCGTCACGCCGGCCCGGTCTGCGATCTTCGCGACGCTTGCGCCGGCGAAGCCCAGCTCCGTGAACACTTCCGAAGCCGCCAGTACCACGGCCGCGCGTGTCCGCTCAGCCCGCTCCTGCTTCACCACCCGACTGGCCATGCGTCAACCCCCCCCGGGGGGTGCCCTTCGCTAAGAAAATAGTGTTGACTATCTTATACAGGAGGACTGCCGCATGATCTGCGACTTCGGCTCGGCGGTGCGATACATCCGCACCGCACGTGCGCAACGCCGGCGGATATCTCCTCCAAGCGCGGCCATGCTCAAGTTCCTCTCATGGGAATGAATCTGACTCTCTGTCAGCTTCCTTCGTGTCTCGGGAAACCTCACTCCCTGCACTTCACCGAGACTCTGCGACAGACCGGGACCCTGCTGACAGGCCACCACCGGACCGGAGGCGCGGGTGCGTTCGGCGAACGCCCAGGAGCCCAACTGCATCCCGTGATCGGAGTGGATGATGGTGCCGCCTGGGTACCGCCTTTTCTGGCCACCTCCGCCTCCAACTCGACGCTTCTCCGCCGCGGCCGCCTCGCCGCTCGTGGTACCTGGGAGTTGCCCGGTATCCATCAGTTCCTGGCGCCGCCGGGCGCAGATCGTCTGATCGCTGATTCCCAGGAGTTGAGCCACCTCGGCGACCTTTTGGCCAGACGCGACCAGTTCTTGGACACGGCGCCGGAACTCAAGCGGATAACGACGGGCATAGCGGCCTCTGGACGCTGCTGGATGAGTCAAGTTTCCAGCAACCCGACGCCACCGGACCCGGGGCACATCAGTGCGCCGCATTTCACGTCACAAGATCCGGATATCCGCCTACACTGGTAATCACTAATCCACTGACAATTACCTGTGGAACTTCCCGGTTCCACGCCGCGGAGGCCTTCATGCCAGTTGCACACACGGTGATGGAGTTATTCCAGCAGCAGGTAGTCCGACGGCCGGACCGCCCTGCGTTGGTCGGTGACGGTGGACGTCTGACCTATGCGGAGCTGGACCGCGCGACAGCACGCGTCGCGCATGTGCTCGTCGCTCAGGGGGCGACGACGGACGAGCCGGTGGCTGTGCTGGCCGCACGCGGAACCGAGCAGTTGGTCGCTTTGTTGGGCGTGCTGCGCTCCGGTGCGCCGTATGTCTGCCTGGACGTGGAACAACCGCAGAGCAGGCTGACGACACAGTTGGCTGATTCACGGGCCCGTATCCTGCTCACCGATCAACCGCAGCCAGGATTCACCGGGACATCGATCCGGCTCGGCGATCTCCCGCAGGTCCCAACCGTCAGCCTGCGGCCCCCCGAGCCTGCGGATCTGGCCTGTCTTGTGTACACGTCGGGGTCGACCGGTGCCCCCAAGGGCGTGGCGGTGACCCACGGTGGACTGGCGAATTACTCCGGCTATGTGGTGTCCCTGCTGTCCTGTGCCGACGAGCCCCGTTCGTTCGCCAGCGTCACGAGCCTGGCCACCGATCTAGGGAACACTGCTGTGTTCCCCGCGCTGATCTCCAGCGGCTGCATCCACCTCGTACCAACCGAGGTGGTACTTGATCCGGTCAGCTTCGCGCGCTACTCACGCACCCAGGCCATCGACTACCTGAAGATCACACCTTCGCACCTGGCGGCGCTCCTGAGCTATCCGGACGCCGACGTACTGCCGCACCAGGCGCTGCTCCTCGGAGGAGAGGCGCTGCCCTGGGAGCTTGTCGATAGGGTCCGGACCCGGGGCCGATGCCGGATCATCAACCACTACGGGCCAACTGAGACCACGATTGGTTCCCTGACATACGAGGTGGGGCCGGCCGAGGCAGCGCGGCGTCCAGGAGCGACGGTGCCCATAGGCCGCCCCATCCGCGCCACGGAGATCCGGGTGGTCGACGCCGGGCTTGAGCGCGTCCCGGACGGGGCGACAGGGGAGCTGCTCATCTCGGGCGCCGGGCTGGCGCGGGGATACTGGCGGGCGCCCGAGCAGACCATGGAGCGTTTCGTATCCCTCGACGACGGCACCCGTGCCTACCGGACGGGCGACCGCGTGCGTCGCCTCGACGACGGATCGGTGGAATTCCTCGGGCGGCTCGACCAGCAGCTCAAGATACGCGGTCACCGAGTGGAGCCAGCCGAGATCGAGGTTGCGCTGCGCCTCCATCCGGCGGTGGCCCGTGCCGCCGTCACGCCGGTCCGCGACGGCATGGGGCAACAGGTCCTGGCTGCCTTTGTGGTGCCGGTGACCGCTGCCGCACCGAGCGTCCGGGACCTGCGGGTTCATCTGGGTGGGCTGCTGCCGCCGCACATGGTGCCGACGAGCGTGGAGATTGTCTCCGCACTGCCCTTCACACTGAGCGGCAAGCTCGACCGCCATGCCCTGGCACGTCGAGCCCACGGCGATGCAGCGCCGGCCGAGCGGGGGTGACAGTCGGATCAGGCTGTCGGTGTCGGCCGGTGCCCCGCTCGCGCCCGTCAGAACGAAGGCCCGGAACCCACAGGGATTCCCTGGTGTTCGTCGAGGGCTGAGAGCTGGGCCGCGGCCGGTGCACCGTCTAGTACTCCAGCAGTACTTCGTGGCTTGACCTGGGAAAACGTGGAGCGGTGGGAGTGTAGCGGGCAAGACGCTGTCACGGACGGCTTCTGCCTGCACGCCCCTCGAAGGAGTGTCCACGACGGCGG
>NZ_JBQQCG010000153.1:0-11657 GCF_052245575.1 Streptomyces sp. 2A115
CCCGCTATGCCGCACCGCCTGACCAGGCACAAGTCCTGGGTGCCTCCAGGATCACCAGCATCAAAGTCACCGTGCACTCGTCCGCCGACCCCGGCCCCGACGGGCGTCGCGACCGCACGCTGCAACTTTTGCGCACCGCCCCTCTCCGCCCCTGGCGCGCATGTGAAATCGCTCGCGGCATCGGACTGGACGACGCCCAAGGACTACGTGCGGAACTGGGGCGCTGGGTTCGCGAGGCCATCCTTCGCCGCACCGGGCGAGGCATCTACATCCTCGAACCCGAGTGGCTCACACCCGACCTCCAAGACCCCGTCAACCCACCCTTGACAACGCCAGATCGCCCTTAACTCCGTGGTCTTGGGGTACTTCCGTGGTGCAGGCATCGGACCTGTGTTCTCCCATCTGCCGAGGCGATCATGCCTGGCTTCAGGGCCGCTACAAAATCCGGTTCAGCTCAGGTGGGAACCGTGAAGGGCAAGCAGGCAGAAAGCGTCGGCTCGGATCGCCAGCTTTGGGTTTGTGCGGTGAGGGGCGCTGACGGCACCGCCTCGTAGGGCAGGGTCAGTTACCCGCTGATGCCTCTGTCCGCCAGGAGTTGCCTGATGCGCGCGTCAACCTGCTGGCAGTCATAGCCCCGCCCCACGACCCGGAACGGAGGCGGGCCCACTGGCGGGTTGGCTTCAGGCAGGGCCTCGAGATAGCGGTCGACCTGATGGCGGTCATAGCCCCGCCGCACCAGATCGAAGCCACGGAACTCAAGCGGTGACGACACTTCGCGAGCCACTCCCTTACATCCGCAGGTGCGCGTAGGCGCGGAGCTCCGTGCCTACGAACCCGGCATTCGGTGGCAACGAACCTGCAGGTGATCAACCTTCGATGACCACGGTCAGACTTCGTCGTCACGAGACAACCAGTGAGCGATGGACGCGGCCACCGTTGATCATCGGTGTGTGAAGACGGAAAATCAGGCGGTGGCCGCAGATCACAGCGTAGACCCGGCCCGTTACCAGAAGGGGTTCGAGAGCCTCATGGGCCGGATAGCGGGGCGGTTTGCTCGGGTCGAACCCCGGCGTCGGGTTGCGAAATTGGTGCTCGGACTGCTCTCGGACTTGCCTCGCAAGAACTGTTGGACCATTGCCGAGTGGCCGGGGAGGCGACCTCGGACGGGATGCAGCACCTGCTGGCTCGAGCTTCGTGGGACGCGGACCAGGTCCGCGATGACGTGTGCAGCTACGTGGTGGATCACCTTCACGACGATCAGGGAGTGCTAGGGCGCGTATCGAGTCGTGATCAATCTGCGGGATTCGCCCTCGGAGCGGGGCCTGGACCGGTAGACGTTCTTACGTGACGCGAGTGCAAGTGACGGACGAGGAATGGGAGTTCATCGAGCCGTACCTGCCGATCGGCGAGTACGGCCCGTATCCCGAGCGACTGCGGCAGCAGTTCGAGGGGGTGATCTGGCGGTTCAAGACCGGCGGACAGTAGCGGGAGATGCCACAGGAGTTCGGCGCCTGGTCAACCGTCCACAACCGCTTCCGGCGGTGGCACGACGGCGGCGGGGTCTCATCGGACAGGCCGTTCGGGGATCGTCGGAAGAACCCTCTCAGCGACGTCGAGGAGAGCGCTGTCGTCAGGGAGGGCTCCGGACGTGCTCCACACGGTGATTTCGTAGTAGCCTCCCCGGTCATTACGGTCGAGGGCCACGGACAGCGTCCTGGCCAGGGGGCCTTGTTCGACCGGTCCGCCGGATCCGCCACTCCCGAGATTGATCTCGAACTTCATGGTGTGATCCGAGGAGAAGACCGCAGGCCTTCCAAGAACCGTAAGCGTTTTGACGTCCTTCTCATCCCCGAACTTCATCAGCTTCACGTACTGGTCAGTCGTCAGCTCGTTGTAAGTGGCCGAGACATTCACGGTGTACGTGTCGAACGTGACCTCGGCCTCCGGTTGGGCGACCTTCCCATCAGTCAGAGGAGCGGTGTTGCTGGTGCCGGAAGCAGTGGTCGCGATCTCTCCAGGAGTTCCAAGGAGCTTGGCCAGGTCTGGCCGGTTGAGCGCCTTGCACAGCTCTTCACCGGCCACAGGCTGGGGCGTCTCCTTGTAGGCCTTGGGTAGCTCCTCGTGTGCCCCGCCTGAACACGAGGCGGGCTGCGGGGCGTTGTCGTCGGACGGCATCATGCGTGGGGCCACCCACAGCGCGGCCGCGAGTGCCCCGAACACGGCTACGGCCGCGACGGCCTGGCCCCATGCGTTGTGATCCTTCTCCGGAGTGTTCGGGCCGGGACGCGGCCCGGTTCCGGGCTGGGGCTGGGGCTGGGCGGCAGCATCGACTGCCGCTCCGTCTGCGGAGGCTGTCGGACTCGGGTTTCGGCGTGCGCGCAGGGCCCGGATCACCGCGTGGACGCGTATTGCGGTGAACACGAGGAACACCACGCCGAGACCGGCCGCGATCCGATCGTGATCGTGGACGGCGAGATACATGATGCGTACGCCGAGAACCGATCCGACCGCGATGAGCAGGGGCTCGCGGACCCAGAACGGCAGGAGACGGAGGAGGAAACCGAGCATCCGGCGATCTCAGCAGTACAAGATCACATTCGCCATGATGGAAGCCACAGTTCCGGGTACGTGCAGGGCGTGCGGAGCACGAGACGCCGAGCCGGGATTCCAGGATCGCCATCGGGACGGGCCGCGGGTGCAGGCGCTTGCGGCCAGATCCTCGTCTTCGGCGTCCTCGCCGGGCAAGTCGCAGTGGCGCTCCGCGCCCGGCAAGCAGGATGCGGCCACGCTCCGCGTCACTGTCACCGGATGCGATTCCTCCCCGGCGTGAACGCCGAGCCTCCTCGCAAAAGAACCAGTGACGTCGGCGCCGGCTGGCCATGTTCAGGCGGCAACGCCGAGTTCGGTGCGGGAGCGGTGGAGGAACTCGCGGACGGCCCATTCACGCCGCCAGGGAGCGAGGGCGGCGTTGAATTCGCGGACGTAGTCCTTGGCGCGGGAGGACTGGACGCGGGCGAGGATGTCGACGGACCGGTGGCCGAGTTCGAGGCCGTGGTCGAGGTCGCGGGCCTGGAGGTGAGCGGTCCCGACGATGGCGAGCCGCATGCCGACGGAGCGGGTGAACACCCCGGTCGGCATCGCGGTGGCCTGCTTGTTCCAGCCGAGGGCGGCCTTGGGATTCTGCAGGTCCCGGAAGACCTCGGCGGCGTCCGCGGAGAGGCGGGCGTGGTGATAGAAGTCGATCCAGGCGGGCTCGTCGCCGCTGTCGTCCTTCGCCTGGCCCAGGAGGTGCTCGGAGGCTTTCAGGGCCTGGGAGGCGGCCCGGGGGTCGTTGTCGCGGGCGTGAGCGCGGGCCTCGATCAGCTTGGTGAAGGCAAGCACGCGGGGGACGGCCTGGCCCTTTGCCCGCTCATACGCGCCTTGGGCCATGTCCACGGCCTCGGACGCGAAGCCCCGCATCAGGGTCTGCATGGCCATGGTGGTCAGCACATAGCAGCCCAGCTGTACGTCGCCGCCCGCGCGGGCAAGGCGTAGGGCCTGGATGAAGTGTCGCTGGGCGGCACTGTGCTGGCCGACGTCGAAGGCTGTCCAGCCGGCGAGGCGGGACAACTGCGCAGTGACCGAGAAGAGTTCGCGGCCGATCTCGTCGGAGAAGCTGCCTTGCAGCAGCCGGGCGGCCCGGTGGTCGAGGCAGTGGGTGACGGAGTTGGCTTTCCAGTTCCCGCCGCCGTATTTGGAGTCCCAGCGGCGGGCGTCGTCGGCGGCCTTGCACAGTTCGTCGAGGTCGGCCCGGCCGACCTGCTGGCCGCCGCTGTGGTCGGCGGTCTCGTCCGCGGGGGTGACGAGCCACCGGGTGACGGGGGTGGTGAAGGCGGACGCGGCGAAGCCGGATCCGGCCAGGAAGTCGCGGCGGTTCACGGAGCTCCAGAACGAAGTGGCGAGGCGGACGGCGTCGGCGGGGTCCCTGGGGAAATCCAACCCCACGTCCGCGTCGGTTGTCTCCGCCTCGCCCATGCCGATCTCGCCCAGGCTGACGGGCCGGCCGAGCCGTTCGCCGATGGCCTGCGCCAACAGCTTCGGGACCGGCCATTTCGGCGTCATCCCACGCCTGCACCAGTTCGCCACCGAAGTATGTGAATAGTCCGTCTCTATCCCGGCCGAATGGGCGAGCTGGTTGACGCGCAGGGCCAGGGACTTGTGGCTCGCGCCGCTGGCTTCGATGAGCCGGGCCAGGTCCGCGTTCGGCGGACGGGTCCGGCGGGTGGTCGATGCCACGACCTCTCCCCTTGCCGGTCTCCTGGAGCGCAGCCGACTCGAGCAGACGGCTGAGCACATGAGTCTGTACTCGCCTGGGGGCGAAGAGTCGTACACGTTCCGTGGGTTGGGCCACCGAGGGTATTGCCTTCCGGCTCGCGATGAACCCCGTCTGCGAGTTGTGAGCCCCCCTGCGAGCCCTCCCCGTACATCGGCCGGGCGGCTGTGATGAGAGCCCAGACCGCTGCCGGGACTGGATGGCTCTCCTTCTGGCGGCGGCCGCCGCCAAGGCACCACCACGGACTCGGGGGTGAACCAGAGATGTGCGGAATCGCAGGCCTGGCCGGAGCGGACGCCGTCCGACACGAGCGCACGGTCGGTGCCATGGGCGCCTCGCAGGCCCACCGCCGCCCGGACGGCACCATGCACGCCGCCTCCAGCGACGGGAGGGCGGTGCTGGCCATGAACACGCTGCTGTCGGCAAGCTGTTCCTTGCCCGCGACCGGCTCGGCGAGAAGCCGCTCTACTGGCGCCTGGACGGCGGCCGGCTCGCGTTCGCCTCCAGGTCACCACCCTGACCGGCTGCGGCAGTGCCCCGCTCGTCCTGCGGCCCGAGGTGATCGCGATCGAAACGCCGGCCGGCGTCGACACCCCCTTTCAGGGGCATCCAACTGCTGGCCCCGGCCACGCTGCTGGCCTTCTACATCGCCAGTGGCTCCTTGGACCAGCACGCCTACTGGAGCCTTCAGGCCCCGACAACCCTTCACCGGCACCTCCAGCGGGGCCCTCGCGAAGTTCTCCTTCGTCCTGGCCGAACAGGTCCGGCTACGGGCCCCGGCCTGCGACTTCGCGTCTTGCTCTCGGACGGGCTCGATTCGTCGGTGCTGGCCTATCTGCTGCGGCCGCCGGTCTGTGTCCATCCGCTACCCGGCACAGGACCGGCTCGACGAGTCGCAGATCGCGGCCCAGATCGCCTCCGACATCGGGGCCGAGCTGGTGGTGGTCGAGCCGGACCACGTCGACTTCACCAATTCCGCACGATCCCGCCGTTCATCCGGGACGGGATCAACCGCTATCCGGCCGCCCATCCCGCCTGAGCGCCCCGCCCTTCGAGGGCGGGGCAGAGGTGGGGCTGTCGGCGGCCCTCACCTCGCGAAGGAACCCGTCATGAAGCTCACCGTCGTCGGCTGCGGCTACCTCGGCGCCACGCATGCGGCCTGCATGGCCGAACTCGGCCATGAAGTTCTCGGCATGGACTGCGACGGGGAAAAGGTCGCCGTCCTGAACTCCGGCAAGGCCCCGTTCTTCGAACGCGACCTCGACGGCCTCCTCACCAAGCACACCGCAAGCGGCCGGCTGCGGTTCACCGCCTCCTACGCCGAGGCCGCCGCCTTCGCCGAACTGCACTTCATCGGTGTCGGCACCCCGCAACAGCCCGGCGAGCACGCCTACGACCTCACCCACCTGTTCACCGCCGTCCGCCAGCTCGCACCCCGCCTCACCGGCCCGGCGGTGGTCGCGGTCAAGTCGACCGTCCCGGTCGGCACCGCACCCCGCATCCGTGATCTCCTCCACGCTTACGCGCCGGCCGGGGACGCCATCGAGGTCGCCTGGAACCCGGAGTTCCTGCGCGAGTCGTTCGCCATCGAGGACACCCTCCGCCCCGACCGCCTCGTCCTCGGCTTCGACACCGAGGACTCCTGGGCCGAGACGGCGCTGCGACAGTGCTTCGAGAAGATCATCACGGCGGGGACGCCGACGATCGTCACCGACTGGGCCACCGCCGAACTCGCCAAGGCGTCCGCCAACGCCTTCCTCGCCACGAAGATCTCCTTCATCAACGCCATCGCCGAGGTGTGCGAAGCCTCCGGCGCCGACGTCGGACAGCTCGCCGACATCCTCGGGCACGACGCACGCATCGGCCGCCGCGGCATGCGGCCCGGCCTCGGCTTTGGCGGCGGCTGCCTCCCCAAGGACATCCGCGGTTTCATGGCCCGCGCCGGCGAACTCGGCGTCGACCAGGCCCTGACGATCCTCCGCGAAGTCGACGCGATCAACAACCGGCGCCGCGAACGCATGGTCGACCTCGCCCGCGAACAGGTCGGCGGCACCCTCGCCGACCGGCGGATCACCGTCTGGGGCGCCGCCTTCAAGCCCGACACCGACGACATCCGCGACTCCCCCGCCCTCGCCGTCGCCCGCAAGCTCCACGAGCTCGGCGCCAGCGTCACCGTCAGCGACCCCCAGGCCCTCGACAACGCCCGCAAGCTCCACCCCGAACTCGGCTACGTCGACGACCCCATCACCGCCGTCCAGGACGCCGACCTACTCCTGCATCTCACCGAGTGGCCGCAGTACTCCCACGTCGACCCGCACCGTCTCGCCGCCCGCACCACTACCCCGAAGGTCATCGATGGCCGCGGCACCCTCAATCCCGCCATCTGGCGCGAAGCCGGCTGGACCTTCCGCGCCCTCGGCCGCCCCTGAGTCCCCCACCACCGCCTGCGGACCCGGCCATGGTTAAGCAGCGGAGCGCTCCGCCGACGAGCCAGGGGCCCAGCAGAGTGCGGTTCAACTCGCCGCGCCTTGGGTCGTCCTCAGGCGCCCCGTGCCGTGCAGCTGCCGGCGAGCAGCTGCGAGCAGGAGGCCGGTGTCGCTTGTTGCAGGAACACCGCCGAACACGTAGTGGTCAGGGCGAGCGAGCACCGCTTCGCACGAGTGTCGACGCATCCACGCGTCCAGGACGTGCTCTTCCTCGCGGTATTCGTCCTAGCCGGCCGGCGTCTCGGCGACCAGACGGACGACGCGGATCGGAAATCCGCCTTCCGCCCGGTGCGCGCGCACAGCCGACTCGGCTGAAGCTGCGTCCGTGCCGTGCCGGATCACCAGCCGGAAGGTGCTCCCGGTGAACTTGTCGAGCAGCCCGGTCCTGCCCCGGCTGTCAGTCACTGTCGGTTGCGGGAGGTGTCTCCACGCGCGGGGAAACGTTCCGGTGCGAGGAAGCCTGCCAGCAGTCCGGGGATCAGGGACTGGCGGATCGTTCCTTCCGGTGTGGCCTTCAGTTCTGCCAGCAGGTCTGCGTCGCGCTTGGCGGCGGTGGCCTCGTCGCGCTCGCAGATGACATGGCCGAACTCCTTGGCGACGAGTGTCACGTGTCGTACGTGCGAGGCGCGCTCGCGTTGATACGTGTCCAAGAGACGTTCGGAGGTGTCGCCACGCAAGTGAAGGGCCAGCTTCCACATCAGGTTGGACGCGTCGCGGATCCCTTGGCACATGCCCTGCGCCAGGAACGGTGGTGTCATGTGTGCGGCATCGCCCAGGAAGAACAAGCCCTGCGTGCGCCACTGCTGGAGGACCAGGGCATGGAAGCGGTAGGTGGCCGCTCGCCACAGGTCATAGTTCTCGGGAACCCCTCGACGGGCGCAAGATGTGGATCACCAACGGCTCCGTCGCCGACGTCGCCGTGGTCTGGGCCCGCACCGACGACGGCGTCCGCGGTTTCGTCGTCCCCACCGACACCCCCGGCTTCTCGGCGCCCGCCATCCACCACAAGATGTCGCTGCGGGCCTCCGTGACCAGCGAGCTCGTCCTCGACTCCGTACGACTGCCGGGTGCGGCTGTCCTGCCGGAAGTGCGGGGGCTCAAGGGCCCGCTGTCCTGCCTCAACGAGGCCAGGTACGGCATCGCCTGGGGCGCGATGGGCGCCGCCCGCTCGGCCTTCCGGACGGCTCTGGCCTATGCGGGCGACCGGGTCCAGTTCGACCGCCCGATCAGTTCCTTCCAGCTGACCCAGGCCAAACTGACGGACATGGCCCTGGAGCTGGCCAAGGGCACACTGTTGGCGTTCCACCTCGGCCGCACCAAGGACGACCGTGGGCTGCGCCCCGAGCAGGTCAGCTACGGCAAGCTCAACAACACCCGCACGGCTCTGGAGATCTGCCGCACCGCCCGCACCATCCTGGGCGCGAACGGCATCTCCCTGGAATACCCGGTCATCCGGCACGCCAACAACCTCGAGTCGATCCTCACCTACGAGGGCACCGTCGAAATGCACACCCTCATGATCGGCCAGGCCCTGACGGGGCAGGCGGCCTTCCGGTGAGCGGTGCACTCCTGCCCGGAAGGACATCCGCAAGGTGGGTGTCATCGGGCGCGGTCTGATCGGCGCGGGCATTGCCGAGGTCTGCGCCCGGGCCGGTCTCCACGTGGTAATCCACGAGGTGAACGAGGATGCGGCCAAGGCGGGCCTGTCCCGGATCACCGCCTCGCTGGACCGCGGCGTGCGCCGCGGCGAACTGCCCGGCGCGGAACGTGATGCCGCACTCGCGCGCATACGGGTGAGCACCGACCTCCGCGACCTCGCCGACAGGGACGCGGTCGTCGAGGCGGCAACGGCTGGCTGAAGGCGCACATTCCTCGCGCCCAACACACTCAGTGGCCTCAAGATCCTCGGGCGCTGCGACCGCTCACACACCAAGGTCCGGTTCAGCGTCCGCACCGCCGCCACCACATGCGTCGAATCAGTCCACTGCCGGCCACCGGCCTTCAGCAGGCCCAGCCCACGTAGGTGTTCCAGCACCAGCTCCAGCGTCGTCCGTTCCAGTCCCTGCTCGATGAGACGGGAACGGAACAGGCTCAGCACGGAGGCTTCGAACCCGCGATCGTCCAGTTCCAGGCCGAGCAGAAACTTCCAGTCAACCCGGGTCCGTACCTGGTCAGCGGCCTGTCGATCGGTCAGCCTCTCCGCGTACTGCAACACCGACATCAAAGCCAACGCCCCTGGCGAGACAGCCGGACGTCCCCGGACGGCAAACACCCCGGCGAACACCTCGTCCTCAAACAGCGGGCCCAACGCCTCCCGAACCCGCACCGCCATTGTCCCCGCTCGGGAACGCTGCCCGCACCACCCGGGCCGTCAGCTCCTGCACCCCACGATCAGCCCGTGGGTCCAGCGACATCTCTCTCGGCCCTCCCACCCACGACCACAACAATCGCGGAGGACCAACGACCCAGCTCTGCTGGAAACACGCATTCATCCGCAGAGTCCTGAAGGCCGGGATTCCCTGCGAAGAGCAAGGATGGACATCTTCCGGGAACGCAGGTGCAGGCCGACATCACCCGCGATCCCGCCCCAAAGCCTGCCCGGATGGCACCTGAAACCGGCTATGCAGCCAGGACAGGCACGAAGCCCTGGGCAGCCGCCCGTGCTCTGCCGCAACGTCCGTATGTGGCCCACAAGCCCGTTCACCTGCGCGATCGCCTGATTCCCGCCGAGAGCAGGGACGCGTCGGTCCGCTTCGCCCTGCCGACCATCACTCCGCTGATCTGGGGTTTTTGCGCTGGTTGGCATTGAAGCGCGCCTTCTTCTGACGATTCCCGCACGTGTTCATGTCACACCATTTGCGGGTGCGACTTTGACTGGTGTCGAAGAAGGCGGCTTGGCAGGTTGGCGATGCGCACAAGGCCAATTTTCCGTCTCGTTCGCCTGCGATGATGCTGATCGCGTCGGCGGCGATCACGCTGAGGGCATCTTCCACGCAGGAAGCCGAGCTGAGCCGCCATCGCCGCTTGCCCTCGGGCGTCAGGATGGCGGCGGCCCGACCCTGAGCGCTGAAGTCGTTGATGACTTGGACAGCAGACGCAGGCAGGGCGTCCTGGAGTGCGGCCGCTGTCGCGGCGGCGTGAATCGACTCCCTCAGTTCCCGGGCGAGTTCGAGCTGGGCGGTGGTGCAGGAGTCCACGGCGAGGCCGTTCACTGCCAGCCAGTCGACGAGTCGGTGCGGCGTGGGAATGCGCTCCACAGCGTCGCCATGACGCTCCGACAGAGTCCCCGTGAAGCTGGTCGCCAGCACATTGCCGAGGCGGAAGTCAGGGAACCCAGTACGCATGGAACCACCTTAGCTGGTTGCACGCTGACATGAAGGCTTGGTAGAACCGTCTTAGACGGTTCGCTATGGGTCGTAGCCGGTTCCGCGATGGCCAGGAGGTCTCATGCCCTGTCCGACCAGCGACGTGCAAGCATTTGAATTCCACGCAACCGACGCCGACCTCGACGATCTGCGCGCGCGACTGGCCGCCGCGCGGTTGCCGGAGCCCGAGACGGTCCATCGCGCCGCGCCCGACCGTCGCCGATGGGAACAGGGTGTCCCGCTCGCCGACATCGTCGATCTCATGAACTACTGGCGCACCGGGTACAACTGGCGGTCGTTCGAAGCGCGCCTCAACCGGATCGGCCAGTTCCGCACGACCATTGATGATCTGGGAATCCACTTCCTGCACCGTCGATCCGCGCGCGCAGATGCCACTCCTCTGGTCCTGACGCACGGCTGGCCGGGCAGCATTGCCGAGTTCATCGATGTGGTGGACGAGCTGGCAGATCCGAAAGATGCGGACGCGCCGGCGTTCCACGTCGTGATCCCGTCACTGCCAGGCTTCGGCTACAGCGACAAGCCGGCCACCACCGGGTGGGGAACCGAAAAGATCGCGGCCGCATGGGTGGAACTGATGGGAAGGCTCGGCTACAGCAAGTTCGCAGCCCACGGCGGTGACTGGGGAGGCAATATCACCACAGTTCTCGGCGGCAGGTTCCCGGCGCACGTGCTTGGCATCCACACCACGTTCGCGGAGGGACCGCCCGGGTTGACGACGGACGGGCTGACGGCGGTCGAGCGCAAGTGGACCGAGGAAACCCGCCACTTCTGGCGCCACCGCGCGGCGTACGCGAAGCAGCAGGCGACCCGGCCGCAGACCATCGGCTACTCGCTCGTCGACTCACCAGTCGGGCTTCTGGCCTGGATCCTTGACAAGTTCGCCGAGTGGTCGGACACCGAAGACAGCCCGTTCGAGACGATCTCCAGAGACCGCGTTCTCGACGACGTCACCCTGTATTGGCTGACGCGGACCGGCGCATCAGCGGCCCGTATCTACTACGAGAGCCACAACTCGCTCGATCCCGAACTTCGGGTCGACGTCCCGTCAGCAATCACGGTGTATCCCCGCGACATCGAGAAGTACCCGCGCCCCTGGGCACAGGAGCGGTACCGGCAGATCGTCCGATGGGTGTCGCCGGAATTCGGGGGACATTTCCCGCCGCTGGAGGTTCCCGGGTATTTCGTCAAAGATCTGCAGGAGGGCCTCGCGGCAGTGCTGGCCGCTCATCGGTGAACGCGGCTGGGTGCCGGCACTCGGTCACCGCCTGATCCGGCTCAAGGCGTTGCCCGACGGCTTCTTGGCCGAGTTCATCGAGCCGGCACCCGCGACGTCTTGCGCGACTTGAGGTCGTGTCCCTCGTCGTGGTGTTGGGGATCAACTGGCGGGCGCGTTCGGGGTGTTGGGTAGCGCGGGGGCGCTTTCGGGGAGTTCGCGGTAGATCTCGCTCATGCTGCCTTCGGGGAGGTAGCGGC
>NZ_JBQQCG010000154.1:0-11452 GCF_052245575.1 Streptomyces sp. 2A115
CCAACCGGAACCCAACACGTGGAAACGCTGGGCAGACCAGCCGCTACAGGCTGCCCAATCCAACGGCCGTCCCCCGGACCTCAGCCAGAAGATCACCCTCAGACCACATCGGTGGATCGAGGCTAAGTCCGTCACGCCGCACCGCATCGCGGAGAACATCGGCATCTTCGACTTCGCGCTCACCGCCGACGAGACGGCCGCCGTCGACGCCCTCGACACCGGCCTGCGCGGCGGCCCCGGCCCGGACAGCATCAAGGCCGACTCCTTCGGCTGAACCGGCGCCGGCGCCCGGCCGCTCCCGCGACGCGGCCCCCTGTTTCACCCCCACATTCAGCAAAGGCTCTACCTCCGCATGTCTTCTCACCGAGAAAAACCCGCCAGGCTGCCGTTCGTCGTTCCGCTGCTGGCCCTCGGCACCTTCGTGATGGTCACCAGCGAGTTCATCATCGCGGCCCTCCTGCCCGAGGTGTCCGCCGACCTCGGCGTCAGCGTCTCCACGGCCGGCCTGCTGATCACGGCGTTCGCGGTCGGCATGATCGTGGGCGCGCCCACGATCTCGATCGCCACGCTGCGCCTGCCCAGGCGTTTCACCCTGGTCCTGGCGCTTGCCGTGTTCGCCGTCGGCCACGTGATCGCCGCACTCAGCTCCTCCTTCCCCATCGTGCTCGCGGCCCGTGTGATCATCGCGCTGGCCACCGGTACCTTCATCTCCGTCGGCTCGGTCGTGGCCACCTCCGCCGCGGGACCGGCCGCCGCCTCCCGCGCCATGGGCGTGATGATGAGCGGCATGAGCCTGGCCATCGTGGCCGGTGTGCCGCTGGGCTCCTGGGTCGGTCAGGCGATCGGCTGGCGCGGCACGTTCTGGGCGCTGGCTGCCCTCGCGGGCGTGGCTGCCCTGGTCATCGGCCGGTTCATCCCCGCCGCGGAACGCGCCGAGGTGACCCCCTCCGTCCGCTCCCAGCTCGCCGTCCTGCGCCATGGCCGTATGTGGCTGGTCCTTGCCGCCACTGCGCTCGTTACGGGTGTCTTCATGGCCGCGTACAGCTACATCTCTCCGTTGCTCACCGAGCGGACCGGGATCTCCGAAGGAGCCGTACCGCTCGTCCTGGTCGGCTTCGGCGTCGGTGCTCTGCTGGGCACGAACATCACCGGGCGCCTCGGCGACCGCAAGCCGCTGGCCACGTTCATCACCACCTCCGTCGCCTCGGTGCTGGTGCTGCTCCTGCTGATCCCGCTGTCCACCAGCCCCGCAGCGACCGTCGTCCTGGTGGTGCTCCTGGGTGTGACGGGCTTGGGCATCACATCGATCGCCACCCCGCTGGCCGTGCGCTTCGGACACTCCTCGCCCGCCCTCGCCGCTGCCTTGACGGTGTCGGCCTTCAACATGGGGATCGCCCTCGTCTCCTGGCTGGCGGGCACGACCTTGGACACCTCCCTGGGCGTGACCGGACCGGAGGTGGTGGGTGCGGTCATGGCCGGCCTGGGCCTGATTCCCCTGCTCGTCCTCGCCGCGATGCGCGCCACCCGGACCGCCGCGCCTCAGGTGTCCCTGCCTGCGGCGGACGACGAGACCTCGCACAAGGCTCAGGCCCACCGCGTGGCGGCCTGACTCCGGGACACCACGGGGTGTTCCTGCAACAAACCCATCAAATGGGTTGATTTCTTTTCGTAAAGGATCAAACACATAGAAAGTATGAAACGCCATGGCTGAAGAACAGACCGCCGCACAGAAGCTGCTCGGCGACTTCGCGCCCGAACTGGTCCGGCTCACCGACGACGTCCTGTTCGGCGAGGTGTGGGCGAGCGAGGGCCTGTCCCAGCGGGACCGCAGCCTGATCACCGTTGCCACCCTGGTCGCCCTCTACCGCGCCGACCAGCTTGCCTTCCACCTGCCGAAGGCGCTGGAGAACGGGGTGACGAAGGACGAGCTGGTCGAGGCCATCACCCACATCGCGTTCTACGCCGGCTGGCCCAATGCGATGTCCGCGATCACCCAGCTGAAGAACATCGTCGAGGGCGCCGGCGTGAGCTGACCACGCGCCGACCCGTCGGGAGCAACACCCCGTGCGACGCAGCGGACTGACCACACGTCTGGCACACCTCACGACCATCAGGACCCACACCGGCCAGGGCGTTGTCGTCGCTGGTGGCCACTCGAAAGGAGAACGAAATGAAGAAGCGTGTACTGGGAAACAGCGGGCTCGAAGTGTCGTCGATCGGGCTCGGCTGCATGGGAATGACCTTCGGCTACGGCCAGGCCGCAGACACGGGTGAGGCCATCAAGCTGATCCGGGCGGCCGCCGAGCGCGGTGTGACGCTCTTCGACACCGCGGAGGGGTACGGAGAGGCGAACGAAAGGCTGGTGGGCGAGGCCCTGGCGCCGGTGCGCGACCAGGTCTCCATCGCCACGAAGTTCGGGTTCAAGGACGGCAACCCCACGGCGGGACTGGACAGCCGGCCGGAGCGGATCAGGATCGTCGCCGAGCAGTCCCTGCAGCGTCTACAGACCGACCGCATCGACCTCTTCTACCAGCACCGGGTGGACCCCGACGTGCCGATCGAAGAGGTCGCCGGCACGGTCCGGGATCTCATCCAGGAAGGCAAGGTCAAGCACTTCGGCCTGTCCGAAGCGGGTGAGGACGTCATCCGCAGGGCCCACTCGGTCCAGCCGGTCACGGCCCTGCAGAGCGAGTACTCGCTGTGGTGGCGTGAGCCCGAGGAGACCATCCTGCCGACTCTGGAAGAACTGGGCATCGGCTTCGTGCCGTTCAGCCCGCTCGGCAAGGGCTTTTTGACCGGCGTGATCAGTCAGGACACGAAGTTCGAGGCCAACGACATCCGTAACGTGCTGCCGCGCTTCGAGGAAGAGGCGCGTGAGGCCAACCTCGCCCTGATCGCGCTGCTGGGTGAGATCGCGGACGCCGAGCAGGCGACCCGGGCTCAGACCGCCATCGCGTGGCTGCTGGCGCAGAAGCCGTGGATCGCACCGATCCCGGGCACGACGAAGCTGCACCGCCTCGAAGAGAACATCGGTGCCGACAACGTGGAACTGACCTCCGAGGACCTCAGGCGCATCGAAGAGGCCGTTGCCCAGGTGCAGATCAAGGGCGAGCGGTACACCGCAGCGCAGCAGAAGACCATCAACCGGTAAGTCACCAGCCTCCAGCGGCCCGTTCCTGACGAAGCGTCGTTCAAGGCGCTTCGTCAGGAAGGCCCTGCCCATCAGGAGAAGTTCACATGGACTCGCAGGCACTCAGGGGGCGGATCGCCCTGGTCACCGGCGGCACGACCGGACTCGGCTTCGGCGCCGCCAAGCGTCTGGTCGAAGTTCCACGTCACCGCTCTCATTCTCGCCGTCGCGAGGAAGTGGCCCGAGGTGCTCTCCAACGCCGTCGACCCGGGCTGGGTGCCGACAAAGATGGGCGGGAACAGCGCCACCGACGACCTGCGGCTGGCTCCGGTGACCCAGGCATGGCTGGCGGCCGACGACGACGCGGCGGCGCTGGTCACCGGCCGCTACTTCCACCACCAGCAGCCCCGGTACCCGTGCGGCGCCGACGGAAAGAACGAAAGAGCGCAATGACCACGAAAAACACATCCATGAAGAAGCCGTTCAAGCTCGCGGCGATCTCCGCGACGGCAGCCGTCATCCTCTCGGCACCGTACGCGTCCGCCGCGACCGGACACGCGGACGCGCGGCCCGCCGTCACCCACGTGAAGACCGTGGCCGCCTTCGACTTCGCCACCGGCGACGTGCCCGAGAACATCACCGTCGCCCCGGACAATTCACTGACCGTCTCGATGGTGGGCACGCCCGCGGGCGAACGGCCGACACTGGTGCGGATCGCACCGTCCGGGCACCGCACGGTGCTGGTCACCGGGCAGAAGGGCGACGGAATCACCGGCAACACTCGCGGCCACGACGGCACCGTCTACTACAACGTGTGGTCCTCCGACGCCTCCCGGAACGGGGTGTGGAAGCTGCCGCCCGGCGGCACCCCCCACCGCATCGCGGCATTGCCCGCGGGCGGAGTCCCCAACGGTCTGGCCATCGATCCGGCCGGGCGCACCTTGTACGTCGCCGACAGCCAGATGGGCACCGTCTGGGCCGTCCCGGTCTCCGGCGGTCCCGCGACCGCCTGGCTGGTCGACCCCGCCCTCGCGATCAAGGTGTCCGCGCCCGTGCCGTACGGTGCGAACGGGCTCCGCTTCCACAACGGCGCCGTGTGGGTCTCCAACCTCAGCAAGGGCACCCTGCTGCGGATCCCCGTCACCGCCACCGGAGCTCCGGGCCGGGTTCACACCGTCACCAGCGGCCTCACTGGCATCGATGACTTCAACTTCCTCAGCGACCACTCCAACGTCGTGTTCGCCGCGCTGAACACACAGAACAAGATCGCGGTCGTCTACCCGAACGGCACCACCAGGACCGCACTGACCGCCTCGGACGGCCTCGCCTCGCCCACCGCCACCGCGGTGCGCGGGAAGCGGCTGTACATCACCGACGGCGGACTCAACGAGCCCCATGACGCGCAAGTGCAGAGCGGGAAGATCGACCTCGGCGCGCTGCTCTCACACTGAGCGTCCGGCAGTTCCCAGTGGTGCAAAGGGCGTGGCCTGCAGGGATGCCACCTGGGCGTCCCTGCAGGTACCCCTCACAACCGAGACTCCCGCCGGGCAGCACGGAGACGAGGCGGTGTGCCGACGCCGCGGTGTCGGCGAGTCGAGCGCCGACCACCTGTACGTGAATTCCCTGATGATTGAGCGAGTTCAAGCATCAGGGGAGGTGCCTGTTGAGGGCGTGGTACGTGGTCAGGGTCCCGGACTCGGGGCGGTGGGGGACGATGCCCGCGGAGGGGGTTCTCGGCGTCGGGGACCTGCTGGAGGCGGTCGCCCGAATCGGGCTTCGTCCAGGGGATCCGGTCTTCGTGGGACCGGACGGCATGATCGATGCGGACCTGTTGGACTTCGTTCGCTCCAAGGAGTTCCGAAATCTGGAGCCGGAATCAAAGCGCAACTACGCCACCGACATCCGTCTGTTGCTGGAATTTCTGTCCTCCCGCGGCGTGCCGTGGCGCCAGGCGAGTGAACGGGACCTGGCCGATTACCGAGACTGCCGTTGCTCGGCGCCGGCAAATCCGGAGCGAATCGGCGGTACGAAGTGGAACCGGGAGGGCGCCGCGTTCACCAAGCTGTTCCGCTGGGCGAAGGTCTCTCCGCTGCCCGTCGACCTCTCCCGCCGGGAGGACCGGGCCCCGGACTCGGTCAGCGCACGGGTGTCGTGGCTGACGCCGCGGACCTGGGCCCTGTGATCGGACATCGGACTGCGCGGCCACGCGGCTGGCGGGGGCGCTGCACCGGGTTGGGATGCGCGGACGGAACTGCGGAACACCAGTTTCGTGCAGCTGCTCCTCAGTTCCGGACTTCGCCGGCAGGAGGGCGGGTCGCTGCTGACGTTCGAGGTTCCGACCCAGCGGCTTCGCGCCGGCCGATACTGCCACGGCCGTGTCGCGGGCGCCGTCACCAGGTCGAAGTGCGGGCGAGTCTTCTACGCCTCGGTCGATGCGGTCGGTCAGGTCGAAGCGTATGTGGCGTCCGAGCGGGCCTGGGCAGTACAGCCCGCTCAGGCCGCGGGCCGCTACGAGCGGCTGCCTGGGATTCGGCTGCTCACGAAAGTGACCCGTGGCCCGAAGCCGAAGGTCGAGTGGGTAGACCGGGACGGCGTCGCTGAGGGTCGCGAGCTTGGTCTGCTGGGCTGGCGGGAGCGTCAGTGGCTCTTCCTGGATGGCCCAGAAGGGCCCGAGCCGGCCTGGTTGTGGCTGACCGAGCAAGGGCTGCCGATGCTCCCGGACCGGTGGAACAGCGTGTTCAGGAGCGCGAATCTGCGTTGCGACCAGGTGCTGCTCGCCCCGGCGGAACGGGTGATCAAACGGGAGCTGCGGCTGGCGGAGGTCCGCGGGAAGAGTCCCTACGCGACCCCTCACGCCGCGCGGTAACGAGCGCACGCGCATCCGCAAGGCGATGGACCGCCTCCTGGCCGGGCAGGCCACCGCCTCCAACGGGAGTCTCACCATCGCGGCCCTCGCCGTTGAGGCCGACGTCCACCGCATGGCGCTGATGAAGCGGCACGCGGATCTGAAGAACGAGTTCTACGAGCGGGTACGCACCGAAGCGCAGCAGGTCCCCGAAGCAGAGCGCCGACTGCGCGAGTCCGTGGTCAAGCTCAAAGAGACCGTCTCGAACCAGCGAAGGGAGATCAAGGAACTACGGGAGCTGGTCACCCGTCTCACCCTCGCCGCTGCGGTCCTCACCCACCAGCAAAGGCAGTCGGCCCCCCGCTCGCAGGTCCCAGACAACGTCGTTGCCTTCCGTCCGTCCAAGGAATGACGCTGCGGGCCCGCTTCGAGGGCGATGCCCAGGTGGCGCCAGGCGCATCAAGCCAGAGCCCTGATCAGCCACATCGCCGACGATGCGACCCACTGCCACACGATCTCCGGGGCGGACCAAGGCGGTGGACGGCGGTGGACCGCCCTCGACGGCCTCAGCACCTGCATGAGCGGCGTCACTTTGCAGGAAGGTGAGCCTGCAGCTATCCTGATATTCAACAATGCGACTAGGTGCATAGTTGCTTAGCGGTGGCCGTGTGCCACTTCCATCAGCAGCGTTGACGAGAGGCGGGCAGCCCCGTGTCGAGCGGTGGGTATCTGCGCTATGTCGCCCTGGGTGACAGTCACACCGAGGGACTCGGGGACGGCGACGACGTCCGTGGTCTTCGGGGCTGGGCGGACCGGCTCGCCGAGCAGGTCGCCCGCCACAGCCCCGGCCTGCTCTACGCCAACCTCGCGGTGCGCGGCCGTAAGGCCGGTCAGGTGCGCGCCGAGCAGCTCGCTCCGGCTCTCGCGATGCGGCCCGACCTTGCCACCGTGGTGGCTGGGGTCAACGATGCGTTGCGCCCGGGCTGCGACCTCGACGAGGTGGCCGGCCATGTCGAGGCGATGTTCGCCGCCCTCACCGCGCAGGGCGCCACCGTCGCGACCCTCATGGTTCCCGATGTCGGGCGTATCACGCCGTTGGCCCGCCCGATCGGTCACCGTGTTCTCGCACTCAACGCGCGCATCCGGGAGGCCGCCGACCGCCACGGCGTGGTGGTGGCGGAGACGGCCGCGCACGCGGCGGCGACCGATCCGCGGTTGTGGAGTGCTGACCGGCTGCACGCCGGCCCGCTGGGACACACGCGCATCGCGGCTGCCGTGGCCCACGCGCTCGGTCTGCCGGGCAGCGACGACACGTGGACCCTTCCCCTTCCGGCCGAGGGGACAGACATCCCTGCCTGGAGGACCGTGGGTGCCGAACTGCGCTGGGCCGGCACCTTCCTCGGCCCTTGGGTCGGCCGCCGCCTGCGTGGCCGCTCCTCCGGCGACGGCCGCCGGGCCAAGCGGCCGGCGCTGCTTCCGGTGGCCGCGCCCGCTGGGGACACCTCCCCATCGGTGTGATGCTCCGGCTTGCGACGACGCCGGCGGCTCCTCGTGCTGAACTGCGCTTCACCGGGGGTGCGCACGCTCATGCCGGGGACAGCTGTTCATCACGATCTTCTACATCGCCATGGCGGCACCGACGTCCGGCGCCACGGCCCCCGCCAGGCACTCCCCGGCTTCCACCGCACCCTCGGCGAGTTCCAGCCCCCGCGTCAGATCACCGGCGTCGTCCGCTCCATCCCCCCACAACGACGCCCAGGGCGACGCCGGACTGCCCCGAGGCTGGGTGATCCTGGGCTTGGGACTCGCGGTCGCGTGCCTCTCCGGCTCCGACGTGACCCGGTTCTCCGACCGCAAGGGACTGCACCGCAATCCCGCTGACAAGGAACCGCAGCCGGTCCTGGCTCGGACACAGACCGACGACCCCTGAGAGACCGGGCTGCTCATACCGGCCCCGGGTAATCACCTTGTTGACCAACAGTGCTGGGTCGGACCGCCGCGGTCAGCCGTCGGCCCGGAGCGCGGCCGTGCGCTGTTCGAGCCTGCGCAGCGCCATGTCCCCCCACTGGAGGTTCTCCCGCTCGAACGCCATCCCGCGCAGCAGGGTGAGATACGGGCCGATGCGCTCGGCCTCGGCGAAGTACGCCTCCTCGGATCGCCCGTCGAGCAGACGCTGCCGGAGCCGCTCGTAGCGGGCCAGCTTGGCGGTGGCCCACTCCGTGCGCTCGGCGATGGCGGTCCGGACCGCTTCCATGTCGCCCGCGTCCAGACACTGCACCTTGACCAGCAACTCGTCCCGGATCACCGCCGGTTTACCCAGGGGCTCGGCGGTGTAGGCATGGACGGCCGCCCGTCCGGCCTCCGTCAAGGAGAACAGTCGCTTGTTGGGGCGGCGCTTCTGCTCGACGACGCGGGCCGTGACGAGCCCTTCGGCCTCCATGCGATCCAGCTCCCGGTAGAGCTGCTGAGGCGTCGACATCCAGAAGTCGGCAACCGTCGCGTCGAACGCCTTCGCGAGGTCGTACCCGGACGCCTCGCCCTGCAACAGCGCGGCCATCACCGCGTTCCGCAAAGCCATGGATGCACGCTAGCAGATTAATCAACGACGCGACTAAACAGTCACCCCTTCCCTGTAGACAAGCGCTAACGGGCCCTCTAATCTCAACCACACCTATTAACATTCTTGAGTATCAGAGGTGGGCTCATGCATCCCTTCCCCAAGGCCGTCGAGAGCGGCGACGCGGACGCCGTGGCCGCTCTGCTGGCCGACGACGTCGTCTTCACCAGCCCCGTCACCTTCAAGCCGTACCCGGGCAAGGCCATCACCGCGACGATCCTGCGCGGCGCGCTCCGGGTCTTCGAGGACCTCACCTACATCCGTGAGATCGCCAACCCCGACGGCCGCGATCACGCCTTCGTCTTCACCGCCACCGTCGCCGGCAAGCAGCTCCAGGGATGCGACTTCGTGCACTTCGACGACAACGGGAAAATCGACGAGATCACGGTGATGGTGCGCCCGCTCTCCGCCGCCCAGGCGCTCGGCGAGGCCGTGGGCGCCCAGTCCGAGCAGATCGCCCGAGAGGCCGCCGAACAGTAACCACGACGACGGACTTCGACGGACTGCGCAACCCCTCCCGGCGGAGCGCCACAACGTCCCCGGCGACTGCGCCACCACCCTTCGACGAGGCCGCTTCGAGTTCGAGACGGCGCTGCACCAGCTGTCCAGAGGCGGCCTGCAGGCCAGCCGTACACGCTGCGCGGGCCGTTCGAGAAGCTCGGCGTCACTGACTCACTGTAGATCGTCCAGGAGCACCACCTGTATCGCGCCGTGGTACCCGGCCGCACGATGTGACCCTGCCCGCCGACTGGGCCGGTGCCGTGGACGCCTTTCGGCATACGTGCGGTACGTCTTGCGCCCGGCCGGCCTGGGCACCCTCGCCGACGAGGGCGGCGCCCTGCTGACAAACAGCAGTGTCCAGCCAACTCCTAGTCAGTCCACCCAACTGAACAAACGGACTTGACAGGGAACGTGAAGGGTGCGTGCAGACATCCTTGGCGGATCACGGACGAGCGGCCCGGTTCTCCGATCCGGACCCGATCGGCTCTGCCCTGGACGTCAACCTGGACGACGGACGGCATTTTAGGGTTTACCTCGACGGGAAAGTCCGCCCGGCCTGGGACGGTGGCACCCCAATCCTCGGGGCCGACCTCCCGTCTGCGCCCGGAACGCTCTCACGCTGCCGGTACATGTACCGGGTGCGCCTGCAGAACGAGGGGACGGACCGCCAGGTCTGGATCGGCACCGAAAGCCTCGCCCGCCCCACGGAATGGGTGCCGCTGGCGGATTGCGGGTGGACGGCGGACAGTCTCATCACCAAGGCCGCGCAGCGGATCCTGAAGGAGCTGCCGACAACTGCCCAGGCGGGCACCGCAGTTTCGAGTGGTGGGAGCAGAAACACCACCGCAACGGCACCCCAGTGATCAAGGTGTTCTTCCCCGCCGGGCACTGCCGCCCCTGCCCGAAGCAGACACAGTGCACCAAGCCCCCATCCGGCCGCCGGGGCACAGGCCTGACCTTCCTGCCCCGCGAGCGATATGAGGCCCTCGAAGAGGCCCGCCGGGTCCAGGACACGGACGAGTGGAAGGAACGCTACAAGGTCCGGGCCGGCGTCGAGGGCACGATCTCCCAAGCCGTGCGTGTCACCGGGATCCGCCGCACCCGTTACCGCAATCTGCCCGCAACCCGCCTTGGGCACGTCTTCGCCGCCACCGCGATCAACATCATCCGCCTCGACCGATGGCTGACCGTCACCCCGCTCGGCGGCACCCGCACCTCCCGCCTCGAAGCCCTCATGCTCGCGGCCTGACAAGCCGATTCGCGGATTTCTCAGCAGAGTCCTAAAGGGCGGAGCACTGGCCAAGATCAAAGGTAGATGTCCCCCGTCGGCGTGGCGTCGGCGTACCCGCAGTCTTCAGCGTGAAGTCCCCGAACTCCACAGACTCATCCGAAGCGGCCGGCTTCCCCTGCGCCGTCTCCAGGGTCATGTTCAATGCCTTGATGACGTCGCTGAAGCACTCCACGGACTTCGCACTGCCCGACGACGACGCGCTCGGCTTCGGCTCGGCGGCCGAGTCCTTCGAGTCGTCTGCCCCACCACACCCAACCGCCGCGGACGCCAGTACCGCGACCGCCGAGAGCACTCTCTTTCTCACTACGCCCACATGCCCATGACTGTGAAACCGTCCTCGCAGTAGTGCAATCCCAGAAGATGCCGGGCGCGCCTACCGCTCCTGCTGCAGCACCGGGTGGGATGACGGCGACTTCACCAACATCCGTTGGGTCACGAACGACCCTGGGGCGCTCCGCGCTGCCCGCCGGCCCGCTGTACAGCTCGCGGAGCGTCATGGCTTTGGCGGCCTGCCGCAGCAGTTGGTGCTCGGTCTGCGCCAGTTCGTTGCGACTCGCTCACTTCGAGCGGCCTTCAGCCGGAGTTTTCGTCAACGCCGGATGCGTCGCCGCTCTTCGCGCTCAGGATCGGTGTCGGTGTCCTGTCCGTCTTGTTCTTCGAGGCTGCCCCTTTTGGCTTGGCCTTTTCCGCCTCGGCGGCAAGCCTTCTCCAGGGCGGTGAGGACATCCTGGGCCAGGTGCATCCCGGCCGCGTCGTGGTGAGCGCGCGCGGTCGTGGAGTCGACGCTGACCAGGGACAGATCCACCGCACCCCGCTTCGCGGCTTCCGCGATCAGGCCCTCCAGCAGGGCCTCGAAGATGCCGCCGTCGCGCCACTGCCTGAAGCGGTTGTGGACGGTTGACCAGGCGCCGAACTCCTGTGGCATCTCCCGCCACTGTCCACCGGTCTTGAACCGCCAGATCACCCCCTCGAACTGCTGCCGCAGTCGCTCGGGATACGGGCCGTACTCGCCGATCGGCAGGTACGGCTCGATGAACTCCCATTCCTCGTCCGTCACTTGCACTCGCG
>NZ_JBQQCG010000155.1:0-10911 GCF_052245575.1 Streptomyces sp. 2A115
CGCGTGACGCCATGGCGTCGGCCGGCAAGACCCTGGTCGAGCTGTTCGGTCTGGCGCGTGAGCTCAACATCGACGCCGAGGGCATCGACATGGGTCCGTCCCCGACGGACGCCGCCCTCGCCGCTGACCTGGTACTGCCGATCGAGGAGCTCGACCTCACCGTCCGGTCGTACAACTGCCTCAAGCGCGAGGGCGTCCACTCCGTGGGTGAGCTCGTGGCGCGTTCCGAGGCCGACCTGCTCGACATTCGCAACTTCGGTGCGAAGTCGATCGACGAGGTCAAGGCGAAGCTGGTCGGCATGGGCCTGGCCCTCAAGGACAGCCCGCCCGGATTCGACCCGACCGCCGCCGCCTTCGGCGCCGGCAACGACGCGGACGCGGGCTTCATCGAGACCGAGCAGTACTGAACCTGAGCGTTGCGTCGCGCCGGGGCGCGAGGGAGCTGGGAAGGCGGAGGAGCCGGCGGCGAGGAGCCGGCGGCGAGAAGAGATGGCAGCCCGGACGGCCGCACCGCGGACGACCGCACCCCGGTCGGCTGCCGGGTGACGGCCGGTCGATGGTGCTGCGCGAGCGGTACGCGCCGAGCAGCACTGTCGCGCTCACCGCTCCTGTTCGGCCAGCTCCTTGAACTGCTCGAGGTCATTGCGTACGAGCCGTTCGATCGCCGCCGCCTGGGCGAATCCCTTCGGCCCGCCGAACGCCTCCCTGACGGTGCCGGGGTCGTACTCGAACCGGGCCTGGACCCGGGTGTGCTGCTGGTCGATGGGCAGCAGCGAGAAGGATCCCGCCAGGTCGGGACCGCTCGTGGTCCGCCACTCCATCACGCCTTCCTTGCCACGGTCGGTGATCTCGGCCTCGAACTCCCGAGCCCGGCCACCCGCGTCGACGTCCAGGTGGGCCCGGTGCCCACCCTCCGAACGGGCCTCGCGTACGCCGTCCAGGAACCGCGGATAGCTCTCCACGCGGTGGAGGAAGTCCCAGGCCCTGTCGAGCGGAACGTCGACGTCGATCTGTTCTTCAAGAGTGCTCATATCGGCAACCTCACAGTTGGGTTCCTGGCTTGCGTCAGCTTGGGCGCGGCCGTCGTGGCGAGGCCGCGCCGCCGAAGAGCGAGAGACCGGTCAACGCGCTCTTTCCGCACCGGACCGTGTGCCTGGCGAACCGCTGTCAGGCCGCCCTCGGCCGCCTTCGGCCGCCGTCTCCCGGCAGGCCGACGGCAGGGTCGTGGACACCGAGGTGGCGCTGAAGGCCACGGGCTGAGCGAGGGCCGGTTCGTACCGCGTATGCATCGCGCCTACGCCCTGGAACCCGCGGCGCGGTCCACGCCGACCCGAGCAGTGGCGCACCGTCGGCGCCGTACTCCTGCTCCCGTAGCCGACCCGTCTCCGAGATCCGTCTCCCAGATCCGTCTCCCCGGCTCGCGGTACCGCTCAGCCCTGCTCGGGCGTCTTCGCGTACTCCTGCGCCATGGCTCCCGCGAAGTCGTACATCACGACCGGCTCGTCGCCCACGACCCAGGCGTCGTGTCCGGGCGGGCACACGAAGACGTCGCCGGGGCCGACCTCGCTCTCGGCGCCGTCGTCCATGCGGATGCGCATCCGTCCCTGGACGACATAGCCGTTGTGATGGATCTGGCAGCTGTCGGTTCCCGCGAGCGGTGCCACGGATTCGGACCAGCGCCAGCCGGGTTCGAAGTTCGCCACGGCGAAGTCGAGCCCTGTGAGGTGGACGGCTTCGAGGTGGCCCTGGGGGAAATCGCGTCGCTCATCCGGCTTGTCGACCGTCTTGATCTCAAGCATGACGGCTCCTTTCGTAGGGGCGATGCCCATCCCTCTCGAGGGCCCGGGCCCCGGCTCCCGCGAAGTCCACGGCCGACGCCGACGGCGACCGGATCCCTCCATCCCATCGTCTGCCCGTCCAGTCGGCGCCGCCATCCGGGGGACGGACGACGGAGGTGGTCGGGCGGAGACGGTCGGGCGGAGACGGTCGGGCGGAGGTGGTCGGGCGGAGACGGTCGGGCGGAGGTGCTCGGACCGGGCATGCCGGGCCGATCGACCCGGCATGCGCCGCAGCAATGGGCCGCGCCGTCATGACGGCGAGTCAGAGCGGCGACATGATCGCCACGCCGCATGCGCGTACGAGGCAAACCGGCCGATCACCGACTCGGCGACATCACCGTGGAGTAGGTCGCCGAACCACCCGAACACGACCCGGTGCAGGAAGACGGGCACCCGGCGACCCGATGGATGCCGCCCACCGGGTGGAGGCCGCGGCACCCGTCCTTGGCGTGGGGCAGCGGGGCCAATCAGTCCTCACCAGTCCCCACCAGAGTTCACCGGTCCTCAGTCGCAGGTGACTTCGTCGCGGGGTACGTAACGGGTGTTGAAGGTCTCTCGCTTGACTTCGCTGCCGTCGGACTTGAAGACCCGGTCGACTGCGACGTTGAAGCCTTCGAGCGGCGTCTGCGGCAGGCAGTCCTTCTCCGCCCCTGGGCGGCTTTCCGGCTCCTTCACATTGGTGCGCGGGCCCGTGACAGCTTCGACGGCGTCGTATTTCTTGGTGCCGAGGAAGGTGACAGTGATGGAGGTCTCCGTGGCGGACGCCTGGATGTAGATGGCGTTGCCCGAGTCGTTGGCGAACCTCAGGTCCAGACTGCCCCACACCACCGTCGCCTCCCGGCCTTCGGGGTAGCGCTCGATGTAGAACGAGTGAGCCCCGTACTCGAGCGGTTTGATGCCGGCGAAGAAGAGGGCGTTGAAGACCGTGGTGGCGACGGCGGAGACGCCGCCTCCGGCTGCCTTCTCGAACTGGTTGTTGTTGATGATGATGCCGTCCACGAAACCGTTGGCCTTGGTCCGCTCGCCCACGGTGCGGTTGAAGCTCCAGTTCTCGCCGGGCAGTACGAGGGACCCGTTGAGGAGTTCCGCGGCGCGGCCGATGTTCTTCGTGCGGTACGGGGCGGGCTCGAAGTTCACCGTGAAGGTGGACATCTTCTCCTTGATGCCCAGTGGGCCGATGGTGTCGCTGGTGAGCGTCGGCTGCACCGTCCCGGTGGCCACGGCGCCGGTGCGGGCCGCTCCCGTCTTGGTCAGCAGCGGCAGGACCGCCTGCTGGACCGCCTTGGCGGTGATCCGTTGCCCGGGTCTGCCGTCCGAGGCCACCACGACCCGCTCGCCGTCCAGGCGCAGTTTCGCCTCGGCCGCCGTGTCGGTGGCCTGTGCCAGGGGAGTGACCACCGCTGGGTCGTCCCGCAGCCCCTGGGCGTCGAGCCGGGGTGTCAGCCGGTGCGACTTGTCCGGTTTCATCGTGAGGTGCCTGCCGACGGTGACCGGGCCGATCTCGATCCGCCGGCCGCCGGTGGTGAGCGTCACCGGTGCCGACATCGCGGGCGTGGCGAACTCCGTCATGGCGCGGTTCACCTCCGCCGCGTCGACCCGCGGTCGGCTCTGCCTCACCGGCAGCCGGATCGGGTCGCTTCGCAGGCTGGGGTCGGTGGCACCCAGGGCCGCGAGCGAGCGGTCCACATCCAGTGACTGGCCGTTCCGCGGCTGTACGACCACGGGCCTGCCCGCATCGAAGGTGACCGCGCCTTCGCGGGCCTCGCGGTCGTACCGCTTCGCCGCTTCGGCCAGCTCCGCGCGGGCCTTCGCCTGGTCCATGCCGCTCACCGGCTCGATGTCGCGCTCCCCGGAGGTGAACAGGCGGCCGATCACGGTCAGCGGGCCGGTCCCGGACTGCGCGGCGCGGGCGACGGTGGCCTCGCTGTCCAGCCAGAGGCCGGCGGCACGCGCGTCGACGGTGGCGCTGCGATCGCCGATGCGCACCTTCAGTGGCGACATCCAGGTCTCGCCCAGTTCCTTGTCCAGCTTCTCCTCGGCCTGGGAGCGGCTCAGTCCCCCGATGTCCACGCCGCGCACCCGGGTGCCGTCAGGGACGTCCTCGCCGGACGCCAGGCCCACCAGATACAGCCCGCCGAAACCGAGCCCCGCCGCTCCCGCTGCGAGAGCGGCGATACGTATTCGGCGACGACCGGCCGGCGTGGTGCCGGCGGGCATGCCGAGGCGCTGAAAGCGATGCACTGAATCTCCTTGTCGATGGCCGTCGCGCCGCACAGACATGCCTCACGCAATACGTCGCCAAGCGACCAATCGTAGTAAATCCCTCGTGATAGGTCTGTGAGCTGCGTCTCCGCATGGTCCGCACGGCTCCGGAAGCACGAAGGCTCGTCCAGGGAACGGCCCGCTGAGTGGGCGCCGCGTTGGGTTCTCGTGCCCGGTGCTCCCGACCCTCGTACGCACCGGACCGGGGTGTCACTGCGGGGCGTGGGGGGTCACAGCCGGAGGACGATCAGGGCGGTGTCGTCGGTGTTGCCGGTGGGGGGAAGGAGATCCGTCAGCAGGGCGTCGGCCAGGGCCTCGGGGTCGGAGTGCTGGTGGCGGGTGAGGGAGTCGGCGAGGCGGGCCAGACCGGTGTCGATGTCCTCGGTGCGGCGTTCGATCAGGCCGTCGGTGTACAGGACCAGGGTGGCGCCTTCGGCGAAGGGCGTACGGGCCTGGGGGCGGGGCACGTGTTCGGCGCGGGCGCCGAGCGGCGGGTCGGTGGCCTGGTCGAGGAAGGTCACGGTGCCGTCGGGGTTGAGGAGGACGGGCGGCGGGTGGCCGGCGCAGCTGTAGGTGATGGTGTTGCTGTTCCAGTCGATGAACGTGGTCACGACGGTGGTCGCCGCGGCACCGTCGACGGAGCGGGCGTACAGGCCGAGGGCATCCAGGGCCTGGGCCGGCCCGTCGGCGACGCGGCAGGCCGCGCTCAGCGCGCTGCGCAGCTGTCCCATGACGCAGGCGGCCGCCAGACCGTGGCCGACGACGTCGCCGACGGCGACCGCGAGGCGTTCGCGGGGCAGGTCGACCAGGTCGTACCAGTCGCCGCACACGTGCAGGGCGCCGATGGCGGGGCGGTAGCGCACGGCTGCCGCGTGCGGCCCGGTCGGGCAGGGCGCGGGGAGCATCGCCGCCTGTAGGGCCAGGGCGACCTCGCGTTCGTGGGCGTGTGCTTTGCGGAGGCGTTCGTTGACCTCCTGCAGTTCGCGGGCGCGGGTGTAGAGCTCGGCTTCCAGCACGCGGGCCCGGCTGTCGCCGCCCGGGCCGCCGCGGGCCCGGATGAGCTCGGTGACCTCCTCCACCCGGTGCACAACCAGTGCCACCTGCCCGTCGGGGCCGCGGACGGGTGCGTTGACCGGGCTCCAGAAGTGTTCCTGCCAGTGACCGGGCCGCTGGGGATCCTCGATGTCATAGCGGAGCACTGCCATGGTGTCGCGCTCGCCGGTTGCCACCACCCGCAGCATCGAATCCCGGGTCTCCCGCATGCCGGCCGCGGCGGCATCGTTCGGGTTTTCGGGGAAGACGTCGAAGATGTAGCGGCCCAGCAGCTGCTCGCGAGTGCGCCCGGCCAGCCGCAGGAAGTCGTCGTTGGCGTCGGCATACACCAGGTCAGGGGTGAGCAGTGCCACCATGCCGGGCAGGGCCCGGAAGACCGCCGTGTAGTCGATCTGCGGTTTCCTCATGTGCTGCCTGCCTCGGCGCCGAGCGTGACTGTGGCGTTCCACGATAGGAGCGAACACGCCACGTGGCCTGGGCACTGCTCTCCCTTTGGGCCAGGCAGGGCTCCGGCAGCCCCGTCGAAGTCCTCGTGACCTGCTACGCCAAGCGACCCTACGACAGTACGTCGGCGTCCACAGCGAAATGGGTGGCCTCAGCCCCGGTGGCCCGGAGGCGCGAACACTTGTCGCCGGCGTGCAGATCAAGCGTCAGCGGCAGATCCTGCTGGAGTCTCCCCTGCCGTTCCACGGGCCTTTGGTTACATACGCGGTGAACAGCCACCGGCGTTCAGCCGTACCCCCTGTCGTACGCCTGGCCGCTGGTGCGGCAGGAACAGCCCGGATCCGGAGAGGCACGTGCCCCAGCATCCCGAGCAGCCACAACAGTCAGAACAGTCAGAACAGCCATCGCGAGGACGCACCGGCCGGACCCTGCCCACCGCCCGCCTCATACGCGGCGCCGCGCTGGCCGCAGGTCTCGCGTTTCTCCCCCTGGCCACGGCCTGCAGCGGTGGCGAGGACAGTGCGGCCAGGGACAGCAAGCCGTCGGAGATCTCCGACGCGCCCGCGGCGGCGGTGGTGGCGCCGGCCAAGGTCGAGGTGATCGCCGACCTGACGGGCTGCAAGGCCAAGATCCGCATCGAGGCGGACGAACTGCGCCAGGGCCTGTGCCACACGAAGAAGGTCGACTACCTCATCACCACCTTCCCCGAGGAGAAGTACAAGCAGCGCTGGCTGGACTCCGCCGCCATCTACGGGGGCAAGTACCTGGTCGGCTCGCGTTGGATCGTCAGCGCGAAAGAGCCGGAGATGCTGGAGCAGTTCCGTACCAAGATCGGCGGGACCGTCAAGCAGCTGCAAGGCATCGGCCCGAAACCGGCGCCGAGCACGTCGTAGCGGCGGTCCCGGTCCCGGCCAGAAGGCCGGCACCGCACGGAGGATCGGCCTGACCGGACCCGACGGGACCGCCGTGCCCGTCGGGCGGCCCGTTGTGTGCCGCGCGGGCAGGCGAGGAGCGGGTGCGGCTCGCTGGCGAGCCGCCCGTCATCGTCGCCCATACGGTCACGGTGACGGGCGTGCAGGCGGGTGGTTCTGGAAGCGTTCGATGTGCGGCCCGGGTGGCCCGGCGGGCTCCCGTTGAGGCAGGTGTGGACTCCGGTTCTGGTGAGGAGGCCGTTAGTCGATCTTCACGCTCTTCGACACAGTGACCTGGTCGATGTCGGAGACACGCACGGTGGCCTTCATCGTCCAGGTTCCGGCGATCGGCAGGGTGAGGGAGTCGGTGCCCCAGTAGCCGCCCTGGTCGGCGAGTTCGGCGTCGAGCGGGCCGATGCGCTGCTTGGGCAGGGTGAAGGCGAGGCGCAGCTCCGGGACGGAGATGGGGCCGCCATCGGGGCCGTAGACCAGCGCCTGGACCGTGTTCCTGCCCACGCTGCCCGGTTCCAGGGCGACCTGCACCCTGCCGCGCCCGCCCGGGGTGCCGGTGTCGAACGGGATCAGCGTCAGGGACACCGGGGGCTGGCCGGGCACCGTGGGCGCCGCCGCCGTCTCGGTGTCGGCCCGGCCCGGCTGGGTGCCCGTCAGTACGGTCGTCAGCACGAGCACGACGACGCCGGCCAGCGCCTCGGCCAGTACCGATCGGCGCAGCCCCCTTCGGTGGGTCGCGGCGTTCGAGGCGTTCGAGGCGTTCGGGGCGTCATCCGAGGCGTCTGAGTCGTACGAGCTGTCCGCTTCATTCGAGTCGGACGCGTCGGCGCGGGCGGGCGCGTGATCGGAGGCGGCGGGTTCGGCCCCACCGCCGACGGTGACCAGCACCCGTTCCGTCCGCGGCACCGGCAGCAGCCGCCCGGTCCAGCGCCGCGAGTGCCATGCCGCCGTCAGCATCACCAGCATGACCCAGACCTTGAACGCGAGGATCCTGCCGTACGACGTGGTGAACAGCGCCTCGAAGGAGCCCAGCCCGCGCCAGGACTGGTAGACACCGGTGGCCGCCAGCACGGCCACCGCGATCAGGGCGAGCCGGGAGAAGCGGGTCACGGCGGCGGGCGGGAGCGGCTCGTCCTCCGGTGCCCGGAACAGGGCGGTGAGCAGCGCGACCAGCCCGCCCAGCCACACGGACATGGCCAACAGGTGCAGCACGGCTGAGACGACCGCCACCGGCACCTGGATCCCGACGGAGGCATGTTCGGCCGCCGCCCACGTCCCCGCGAGTCCCAGGGCCAGCGCGGCGCCCGACGCGAGCGTGCGCCTGTCCGCATGGGCCGACGTGCGCTTGTCCGCAGACCGGCCCTCCCGCCCGCGCCGGACGAGCACGGCCACCACCAGCACCAGCGTCAGCCTTGCCAGCAGCGCGATGCCCGGCCGGCTCTCCACCGTGCGCCGCAGCAGCTCCGGATCGAAGGCAGCCATCGGTCCGTCTCCGCTCGCGTACGGGCCGCGCAGAAGCAGCAGCGCGACCGTGGACAGAGCCAGCGCCCACCATCCGATCAGGAAGGGTGTGCGCACGACGCGTCGGGCCGTGGCAGTGGGCCAGCAGGCCAGGGCGAACACGGCGATGCCGACGAGCAGGGCAAGTGCGCCGTAGGCGGCGTAGCGGGCGATGCCGTAGAGCGCGTTGACGGTGGTATCCACAGTCGGCTCGGGGGTGGCGGCGAGCGCGGTCGCCGAGGGCTTGCCGACGGCGAAGGTGAAGGCGCCGGAGATGGCGTGGCTGTCCGCCGACACCACCCGCCAGGCCACGGTGTACGTGCCCTGCAGCAGACCGCCGGTCAGCGGGACACGGACGGTGTCGCTCCGGCCGTCCGCGTGCGTGGGGTCGGCCGCGGTCACCGGGCGGTTTTCGGGGTCGAGTACGCGCAGGGAGTTCTCGGCGAGCGTGACCGATTCGCTGAAGGTCGCCGTGATCTGTTTCGGCGCCGTATTCAGCACGGCCCCGTTCCGTGGGTCGCTGCCCGTGAGTACCGCGTGCGCGGATGCGGGCGTCGCACTCCCGAGAAGGGCGAGGGCGAGCATGGCGACCACCACCAGCAGCCACCTGCCCATGTGGCTGGCGTCGTTCATCTGTCGTCGCGTCACGTCATGTCTCCGGGGTCTGTCTACTGGGTCAGGGGTACACGGGGGCTGGGCGCGTACTCCCAGCCCCTTCGGCGAGGCGCGTCGGGCCTCGCAGGCCCCTCGCTCACTACCGCCGCGGGCAGGTCGGCTCGCCTGTGGGGCGGCTGTGCCTCCGCCCCACAGGCAGTACGCGGCTGAGATCAGCCCGAGCCGACGGCGGACCGGCGCCTGACCAGCCACCACGCCCCGCCGCCGAGGACGAGCAGTGCCACGAGCACTCCGCCGATGACCATGCCTGCCGAGCTGCCCTGGTCCTCCCCGGCTGACTGCCCGGCGGCCTCCGCGCCGGCATCGGAGCCTGCGGCCTCAGCGGTGGGCTCGTCGGCCGACGGGGCCGGGCTGGGTGGCGTGCTTTCACCGGGACCGGCGTCGGCCGGCTTGGCGCCCGGGGCCGCGGCCTTCAACTTCAGTGCCGGGGCGGGCTGTTCGGGCTCCTCGCCTCCGGTGGGCAGTTCGATCCAGCGGGAGAGTGTGCCGTCGCTGTAGGTCTCGACGGTTTTGAAGGCGATCTCCCTAACGTCGGGCAGCTGCCTGATCTTGATCTTGTGCTTGGCGTCGACGCCGGTCCGCAGGGCGGGGCCGGAGACGGTGTAGCCGTCGGCGGTGGTCTTCAGCTCCCAGTCCTTGGGGGCTCCGGCGGGCGTGACGTCACCGGGGGCGATGCCTTCGGGCAGGACGACGCGCAGTTCGGTGAAGCCGGCGGAGTCGGACTCGGCTTCGGAGACGAAGGTGAGGGTGACGTTCTCGGCCAGGGCCTGCGGGGCGTCGGCCCCGACTTCCGCGTGCGCGGCGGCCGGTGCGGCCAGGGCGAGCGTGACCGTCAGCGCGGCGGCGCCGGCGAGAGTGATCCGGTGTGCGGTGCGGACAGGGGGATATGCAACCACAGGGGGAATCCTTGCTGGTGAAGCCAGGCAGGCAGCAGCCGCAGCCCGGCTGGGAGAGGGAGCGGGATACCTGCGGGTCCCGGTGGTCCTCTGCGCACCAGCGCGTGTTGAAGAGTTCGCGCGCCTGCCGCTGTCGGCAGGGTGAAGCATCCGGTGAGCGGTACGGCGGGGCGCCTGGGGAGCGGGACGCGGGTCAGCCATGGCCTCATCCAGCCGGCGACGGCCGCCGCGATACCGCCCACCGCGCGGGCGGCGAGCGGCGCGGCGGCCAGGGCCGCGTCGGCCCGGTGCAGCAGCCAGGCCACCGTGAGCGCGGCGAGCACGTGGACGGTGGTCATCGCCCCGGATGCGTCGTGCCAGGCGTGTCCGTCTCCCGCGGCCATGCGGGAATGACCCCTCATGGTGTGGTGTGGCGCGGCAGCCGTCCCGGCCCGGAAGGTGCCTCCCGCCAGGGCCAGCGCAAGGTGCAGCGCGCCTTGCGAGACAAGGGTGCAGACGAGGGTGGAGGGCAGGGAGAAGCGGCGGCGGGCGGCGGGCCAGACGGCGGCGAACTGCAGGAGGGCCAGCAGCGTCACCCACAGCCACGGCACCCTGACCGCACCGGCCACCGCGGAGTGGCCGAGGGCCGCCAGCACGCTGCCGGCCAGCGTGAACACGCCGGCCCTGACACAGGCACCCGCACCTCCGCCGCTCCGCTGGGCGGGCCGGAGGTCGGGGGCGGTTGCCGCAGTATCGGCTGGCACGTTCGCCCCTCCTCCCTCCCCGACCGAATCCCCGGTGCCGGACATCCTTGAAGGGGGTACGGGTCTCAGTCCCGCCCCGTTCACTCTCCGCGCGGGCCGGCCGACGGCATACCGGCGCACCGGAACGGCAGGAAACCGGTGCAGCGCAACGGCAGGAAACCGGCGAGGAGCAGGGCGATTTCGAGGGCACCCGTGTTGACGGACGTGGATGACGACGTGCTGCGGTACATCGCCCTCCGCGGAGTGGCTCCGCAGGGCAGCCGACGCGGGCCCCGCCCGGAACGTACCGGCGTGGGCGTCAGGCAGGGAGACGGAGGTCGAGTGGAAGTCGTCCAGGCCGGGGACGCGGTGAGCATGGCCGGCCGCGGCGCGATGCGAGCCGCCACCGAGAGTGGACGTGGACAGCAGGTGCGGCCCGCCCTGCGCCGCGAGCGTGCACACGGCGGTCGTGGCCAGTGAGTGACGGCGGCGGGCGAGCGGCCAGACGGAGCGGCGAACCGCACGACGACGAAGGCGGCCACGAGCCGCCAGGGCACGGACCCTCGGCGACCGTGTGATGGCCGAAGGCCGCGAGGAC
>NZ_JBQQCG010000156.1:0-10500 GCF_052245575.1 Streptomyces sp. 2A115
GCCGCTACCTCCCCGAAGGCAGCATGGACGAGCTCTACCGTGAACTCCCCGAAAGCGCCCCCGCACTACCCAACACACCGAACAAGCCCGCCAGTTGATCGCATACACCACGACGAGGGACACCATCTGAGCAGCCGCGGCCACGGGCAGTCAGCGCACCAAGGAGACCCCAAAGTGAGGTCCTATCGCGCGGTCGGCTGGCAGCCGGTTTCAGCGGACTGGTCGTGCAGGTAGCGGGACTGTTCCAGAGGCGTGAGAGTGGTGTCGATGGCCTGGCAGATGTTGCGGATCGCGTGGGCCGGGTCGGGCAGGTCGACTTTCCACAGCCCGACGGAGCTGCCCGCGTCGATGGCCAGGGTTTGTCCCGTCCGGGCTGAACGCGACCGCTGCGAGCGAGCGGGTCGGCAGGGTGAATCGGGTCTGGCTGGTGGCGAGGTCCCACAGCTGGACTCCTCGTACGCTACTTGTGGCCAGGGTGCGTCCATCGGAGCTGAACGCCAGCGACGCCACTTCACCGCTGGCGCTGAAGCTGTCCTGGAGCCGGCCGGTGCGCCTGTTCCATGTGCTCACGACTCCGCTACTGCTTGCGGTGGCCAGGGTGTACCCGTCCGGGCTGAACGCGAGAGACAGTGTGCTTGTGGTGCTCGGTTTGATGGTGCGCTGTGTGCGGCCGGTTGCGGTGTCGAGCAATGTGACCTGGTCGCCGCCGTCCTTGATGTCCACGACGGCGATTGTGCTGCTGTCCGGGGTGAACGCCACAGCCCTGACGGACTCGCCGGGGCTGGTGTGGGCGGTGTGTAATGCGCCAGTTGAAAGGTGCCAGATCCGCACCGTGCCTTTCTCGCCGACGATGGCGAGCCGTGTCCCGTCGGGGCTGAAGACCGCCGTGTCGATGACGCTCAGAGTAGCCGTCTCGGCTGTTAGCGGCGACGGTGTATCCGTCCGGGCTGAGGGCGATGGAATCCACGGGTTCGGTGCCGCCGATCAGGCGCTTGCGCAGCGGTAGGGCCGCGGCGGCATACAGGGCGGCGGTCGCCTCGCGGGTCGGGCTGGTTCGGTAGGCGTGGACGGCGAGCAGTGAGGCGAGGTCGGGTTTGGAGTCCAGTAGTGCACTGGACTGGGCGGCCAGTTGCCGGGACTGGGCGAGGTGTTGGGCGGTGACCGCGCTCTGCCACTGTCCCAGGGCGAGGCCGGCGGCGACGAGGGCGAGGCAGAGGGCGGTGGTGACCGCGGTGAGTACCAACCGGTAGCGGCAGCGGCCCTTGTGTTCGTGGTCGCGGCTGGCGTCGAGGAAGGCGTGCTCCAAGTCGGTCAGGTCCTCGCGCGGTGCGCCGCCGAAGTGTTCCTGGGCGGCGGCGAGTCGACTTCCTCGGTACAAGGCGCCCCTTTCAAGGCTCAGTTCCTGCCAGGTGTGGGCCGCTTCGGTCAGGTTACGGTGCACACGCAGGCGATCACGGTCCTCCTCTATCCACCCGCGCAGCCGCGGCCAGGCCGTGATCAGGGCCTCGTGGGCCATCTCGATCGTGTCGCCGTCCAGGGTGAGCAGCCGCGCCCCGGCGAGTGCTTCGACCACGTGGGCGGTGTCATCCCGGCCGGTGCCGGGCAGTTCCGCGCGCTCAACGGGACGGCGAGTGTCGGGGGTGCCGTCACAAGGGTTCGCGCACGCCGTCATTGTTCGGCCGCCGGAACGGTGCTGCCGAACAATGCTCCAGCCGCTGAACTCGGTGATGTGAGCGGCGCGGGGGACCGCTCTGCGGGTAACTCCCTGCTGGTCGTCGGCTGCCAGCAGGGCGACCTGCAAGCGCGCCAGCAGGATCGAAGGCTTGACGATCTCCCCCGCCCATTGCGGACCACGTCGGCGCCCCCTCACGACAAGCGCCGTGGACGACGGGCTGGTCGCCGAGCTGGTTGCCCGGGCTCAGGCCGGTGGCGTGAAACTCACCGGGGAGGGCGGCCTCCAGCAGCTGACCAAGCGGGTGCTGGACTCCGCGCTGGAGGGCGAGCTCACTGATCATCTGGGGCACGAGCCCGGTGAGCGGGCCGAGGGCGGCCGGGACACCTGCCGCAACGGGCACCGCTCCAAGACGGTGATCACCGAGTCGGGGCCGGTCGAGATCGCGGTGCCGCGGGACCGGGGCGGGTCGTTCGAGCCGCAACTGGTCAAGAAGCGGCAGCGGCGTCTGGGCGGGGTGGACGAGATGGTCCTGTCGCTGTCGGCGAAGGGGCTGACGCATGGGGAGATCTCCGCGCATCTCGCCGAGGTGTACGGCGCGGAGATCTCCAAGTCCACGATCTCCACGATCACCGACAGCGTGATGGCCGGCATGACGGAATGGCAGAACCGTCCCCTGGACAGCGTCTTCCCCGTCGTCTTCATCGACTGTGTGAACGTGAAGGTCAGGGACGGGCAGGTCGCCAACCGTCCTGTCTACATGGCGGTGGCGGTCACCGCCGAGGGGCACCGGGACATCCTGGGCCTGTGGATCGGCGATGGCGGGGAGGGCGCAAAGTACTGGCTCCAGGTCCTGACCAAGATCAAGAACCGCGGCGCGGCCGACGTCCTGATGCTGCTCTGCGACGGCCTGACCGGGCTCCCGGACGCCGTGAACACCGTCTGGCCTGCGACGATCGTCCAGACCTGTGTCGTTCACCTGCTGAGGAACAGCTTTCGTTACGCGGCTCGGCAGGACTGGGAGAAGATCACGAAGGCGCTCAGGCCCGTGTACACCGCGCCGACCGAGGAGGCCGCGTTGGAGCGGTCCGTGGAGTTCACCGACGCCTGGGGCGGGAAGTATCCGGCGATCGTCCGGCTCTGGGAGGCGGCCTGGGCGGAGTTCGTGCCCTTCCCCCGGTTCGACGTGGAGATCCGCAAGATCGTCTGCACCACCAACGCGATCGAGAGCATCAACGCGCGGATCCGCAACGCCGTCCGGGCCCGAGGCCACTTCCCCACCGACCAGGCCGCCCTCAAATGCGTCTGCCTGGCCGTCATGAGCCTGGACCCGACCGGCACCGGACGCAAACGCTGGACCATGCGCTGGGAAGGCCGCACTCCAAGCCTTCGACATCACCTTCGACGGCCGGCTCACCGCCGGAGACGACGCTGAAGAAACCCGACCGAGTTCCACCGTTCACTACACAGACCCGGTCATGATGAGGCGGACGTGCTGTGGACACGGCTGCTTCGGCAAGCCGGCGGTCGACAGGAGTTCCGCCTCGTCACGCGACCGCAGTTACACACCGCCCGGCACAGGGCCGAGAGCAGCAGTGAACCGAGAAGGCGAATCCAGGAACGCGGCGATCTTGCTCGGGCTGAACACCCACATCAACTTGTGGATGCCTTCCTTCGAGGCGGCCATCGTCATGAACGCGATGGGACCGCCATCTCGGTAAACCATCACACCAGAGCAGCCGTTGGCATCGACCAACCTGGGCTCCGCTTCCCGCCAGAGTTTCGGATACGTCACCATCTTGGCCACACGTGCTCGGCCCAGAACAGGGATACGAGCGCAGCCCCGCATGCCATTGCCGTCGGACAGACTGACGACATCGGGGGTGAACAGCGCCTCCAGCGAAGCCACATCCCCCGTTTGAGCTGCTGAGACGAAGACGTTGAGCAGGCGTCGGTGCTCTGCCGTGTCCACACTCTCCCGCGGCTCTTCCAACAGATGCTTGCGGGCACGACTCACGATCTTCCGCACGTTGACGAGGCTGAGGTGAAGGATCTCAGCGATCTCGGGATAGGCGTAGTCGAAGGCCTCGCGCAGCACGTATGCGGCCCGCTCGGTGGGGTTCAGTTTCTCCAACACCAGCAGCAGTGCCAGCTCCAGGGCTTCCGCTCGCTCCGCCCCCACCTCTGGGTCCGAACTCGTGTCGATGGGCTCGGGCAACCACGGTCCGATGTAGGTCTCCCGACGCACACGTGCAGACTGCGCGACGTTGATGGCCAAGCGGGTTGTCGTACTGGAGAGGAAAGCCACCGGGCTGACCACCACGGAGCGGTCTGTCCTCTGCCACCGCAGCCACACCTCCTGGACCACGTCCTCGGCCTCGACCACGCTGCCCAGCACGCGGTAGGCAATTCCGAAAAGGCGTGACCGGTGCTGCACGAAGACAGACACAGCCTCTTCGAGGTCATGTGATGTGGGGGACGGTTCGATATGCATGATTCTGCGGTCTCCGTTCCTCCAGTTGAGGCTGTCTAGCGGTGCGGCCACGCGGCGGCCGCGTGACGGCAGACCGCTCCGACCAGCGATCCAGGGAGACCCTCCTGACGGCCGACGTGCTGCCGGATATGAGGCACTGCACGGCTTGTTCGGATGTTGCAGGGACTGTGGTCGCTGAAAGTCACGGCTGCTCCAATCGCCTCTGCCTCATAAGACCGGGGTCGGCCCGCGTCTGTTACACCGCCAGGACACAAAGTTGTGCCGCCGCCTTCTGTGGGAGTCACACGTCTCTGTGCACACTCCACACAGGAGGCGGCAGGCGGCGGGTTAGCACGTTGTCGAGCAGCGAGAGAGAAACGGAGGGCACCGTACGCAGTGGATCGGGAAGCATCACAATGTTGCGGCACGGCCTCATCGGCGCTTGCACGCGCGTAACCAGGTCTGGCTCAGGTGTGAGGTGCGAGTGGGTTCCAGGAGCGGAGTGTGTCGGGGTTGAGGATGACCCAGACTTGTGTGACCTGGTGGTCGGCGATGTCTGTGCCCTGGTGGTCGGCGATGTCGAGGCTGATGACGGCCGCGACTTGGCGGCCGTAGCGGACGACGAGGCCGGTGCGGCCGTTGACGGACTGTGCGGTCAGTGTGGTGCGCGGATGGCGGGCCATGAGGGTCAGCAGGCTCTGGGCGACCTGCCGTCCGCCGTGTACCGGCCTGATCAGTGCCCGGACCGTGCCGCCGCCGTCGAAGAACGCCGTGGCGTCCGGACACAGCAGTGACGCCAGCAGCTCGGCGTCCTCGCTCAGGCAGGCCTGGCGGACCGCGCGGGCCACGCCATCGTGCTCCTCCGGCGTCGTGGGGCGGGACCGCCGCACAGCGCTGCGGCTGAGGGCGCGCAGCGCGTCGGCGACGTCGTCGGTGCGGATTTCATGCCGTGCCCGGCCGAGCTCGTGGCACAGCAGTCCGAAGTAGAGCTCCATCACCTGGGAGCCGACCAGAAAGGCCTTCTCGTATGGGGTGTCGGTGACAGGCTGCCGCAAGGTTGCCTCTCGGAAACGGGGGCGCAAGGCAGCTCTCGCACGCCGTGGCGACGGCGGGCCTCCGTGCACCCGGATCGACCACGGGAAGCTGCCTCTGAAAGGCCGAAGCTCGAGAGATTCTACCAATGTTGTGCCTCAACAACTTTTTACGTTTCGACAGTGTCAAGATGCTCCGGCGGCAGCCCGAGCTCCCGCTTCAGCCAATGACGGACTTCGGGGGTCACGGGATCGGTGATGTCGGCGAACTCCTCATGCTTCGTGAGGTACTTGGCCACGTACGGACACACGGGCACGATGCGCATGCCCATGGTGCCCGCGTCGGTGAGCGCCTGCTGCACGAGCTGGCCGGCGAGGCCCTTGCCGGCGAAAGCGTCGTCGATCTCGGTGTGGTAGAAGACGCGTTGCGTGCCGCGGTCACGGTAGGCGGTCAGGCCCGCGCGTTCGCCCTCGACCAGGATCTCGTAGCGGTGGCGGTCGTCCCTGCGCTCGACGGTCGGTATGGCGGAAGACTGGCTCATCGGTTTCCTCTCGATCGCTGGTCAGTGGCGCGCGGGGATGTGACGCGGCCTGATGGTGGCGTTGGGCAGGGCGGGGGCGGGGAGCCGGTCGCCGGGGTATCCCTCCACGGCTCCGAACCGGTCGGATGCCTCTTCCCATGCGACCCTCGCCCGGACGATGTCCTCGTGGCTGCGTCCGATGAAGTTCCACCACATGACGATTTCCTCCTCGAACGGGGGTCCGCCGAGCAGGACGGTGCGCGCGGGCTCGTCGGACTCGTTGCGGAGCATCAGGGTGTCGGCGCCGGGCTGCGCGTAGCCCAGTTCGGCCGGGCGCAGCAGAATCCCGGCCAGCCGGACGTCGCCCCGATCCACGAGGAGTCCGTGCTCGAAGGCCGGGTCGACGGGGAGCGTGAGCGAGGCGCCTGGTTCGAGCCGGATCTCCGCGCCGAGCAGAGGCGTGAAGGTTCGCACCGGTGACGCGTCCCCGACCAGCGACCCCAGAAACACCCTGATCTCGGCCCCCTCCACCTCCAGGGGCTCCGGCACATGGTGCTGGAAGTCGCGCGCCGTGTGTCGGTGCGCGTCCGGCAGCGCCACCCAGAGCTGCACACCGTGCAGGATGGTGGTGCGCGGGGTGCTCACCTCCGAGTGACTGATGCCGTACCCGCTCGTCATCAGGTTCAGCTCGCCGGGCCGGACGTAGGCGTGACTGCCGAGACTGTCGCGGTGCTCGATCTCCCCGCTGAACAGCCAGCTCACCGTCTGCAGCCCGGTGTGCGGGTGCGGTGGCACGTCCATCCCGCCGGTGCGGGCGACGTCGTCGGGACCGTAGTGGTCGGCGAAGCACCAGGCGCCGATCAGGGACCGGGCGCGCTGCGGCAGCGTGCGCCGTACCGGCATGGCACGGGGGCCACCCAACGGCACGTCACGTGGAGTGAGCACCTCGACTGCCGACGTCGCGTCATCGTCCGCAGAGACGCACCGCATCTCCACTGGCCGCGTCTCCACATTGCTCACCGAGAACCACCCTCTCACACTATGGTACTTTCACACTTTCACTTCAACGATATGCCATGTTCGGAAGACGGTGGCAGCGCCTATGAAGGAGCCAGAGTTGACCAGGTCGATGCCTACGCCCGGCGGCCGGCGGATCTTCATCGACAAACAGAGCCCCAAGGCGTACGACGCGCTGGTGCAGACCTCGACGGCGGTGCGCGCGGTCGCCGCGGACGCGGGACTCGACCGGAACCTGGTGGAGCTGGTCAACGTGCGTGTGTCGCAGCTCAACGGCTGTGCCTACTGCCTACACGTCCACACACGAGCGGCCCTGCGCGCGGGCGAGACGCCGCAGCGCCTCGGCGTGCTGGCCGCTTGGCGGGACACGGAACTGTTCACTGCCGTGGAGCGCGCGGCACTCGGCCTGGCAGAGGCGACGACCCACCCCGCCGACACCGCTGCGCAGGAATCCTCCTACGCGGCCGCCCAGCAGGTGCTCACCGCCGATCAGGTCTCCGCGGCGATCTGGGTGGCCATCACCATCAACGCATTCAACCGGGTGTCCATCTTGAGCAAGCACCCGGTACACGCGAACCCCTGAACAGCCCCGACAACAGCTCCCGGAGACGGAGCCCGGCGGCAGGAGCGCTTCACTTCAAGATCCGATAGCGGCGCACCCTGTCCCATAGAGACAGGCAACCGCTGCGTGAGCGTGTGGGCACTTCTGGTTGATGTGTCTGGTTGATGTGTCTGGTTGATGCAGCGGTGCCTGCGCGAGTTTTCCGGCGCCCTTCCTCAGGCGGTCCGGGTCGGATCGGAGCGAAGGCCGCCCAAGGATGATGAGGTGACAGAAATGGCGGAGACGGCGGACACGCCGACCACCAGGCACGCTGGGGCCTCAGCGCACATCGAAGACGCCAAGGCCGCTGTGGACGCAGCATCTATGACACGGGTGACAGCCAACTTCCGGCAGTACCTCATGGGGTGGGGGGAGGCGGAGTGCGGCAATGGAGGCTTCGACCACTATCGCAGTGGGCTCCCTCAACCTCAGTTCAACGGTGTGGTGCGGGTACAGTCCCTCGACGCGGTCGGGCAGGCCGTGGAAACCGCACGGAAGAGGCTGACAGGGGTTCCCTGGTGGTGGTGGGTCGGTCCGGACAGTCCCGACGGCACCGGCGGCGCTCTCGTCGAGCACGGAGCTGTCGCGCTCGGAACCCTGCCCCTGATGGTCCGGGAACTCGATCGGGGCGTGGATCTGGGTGAGCCCCCGGTCGGCATGCGGACCGAGCGGGTCAATGGGCATGGCCGACTGACGGAGCTGGTCCGCACTTACAGCGCTTCCATGGGCGTCGCTCCCAGTCTGGAGGCCGACATGGTGCGAATCGAGGAGCAGCGGTCGGACAACGCGGACATCGTCCGTCTCGCCGCGGTCCTCGACGGCCAGGTGGTCGGCACCACGGTGGTCATCACGGCGCGAGGCGTCGCCGGCATCTTCCTTGTCCACGTCGCCGAGACTCGTCGTCGGCGTGGGATTGGCGGAGCGCTGACGACTGCGGCGCTGCGGGTCGGCCAGGAGCGAGGTATGCGACTGGCAGCCCTCGCGGCGAGTGCGGCAGGAGAGCCCCTGTATCGGCGCCTCGGATTTTCCACGGTGTCCGAGTACCACCTCTTCACTCTCCCCGCCTGAGGTGTGGGTGCACACCTGGTTTACCGGCTGTTGGTGACGGCTTGCACGGGCCACGCTGCGGGCACGATCGACTGCTCACATCCGATGCTGCGGTCGCACGGGAGCAGACGCTCGCTGAGAGCACCGCCAGGGCGAGCGATCTTCATGCCTTCCGTAGCAGAGATCTCCTCGGCGCGGTACGCCCGCAACGCTCGCCGGACGGTCGGCAGCGCGGTCGAAGAGGTACTCGGGCATATGTCCTTCCGCAGGGTTGGCTCCTACTCCAAGAGCTTGCCGTCGGCCGAGACGTCGCGGATCAGCTCGGCGATGTCGGTGGGGATGGGGGGGACGGACTCGCGGCGCACCCCGGTCTCCGGCGACCACACCAGGTTTACTTTCAGGTCCGGGTCGAGATCGGGGTAATCGGACCGATTGTGACAGCCTCGTGTCTCTCGCCGTTCCAACGCGCACTCAAGTGTCGCTCGCGCGGCGAGAACGTTGGACCTGAGGTCGAAGGCGTACGCGAGGTCCTGGAAGCCGCCGATGTCGATGTGCACGCCCACGTCCGCCATGCGGGCCTCGATCTCGTCGAGTCCGGCGAGCCCGGCGGTGAGCCCGGCCTCGTCTCGCACGACGCCGGCGTGCTCCGTCATCAGGTGGCGCACTGAACGTTGCAGCGCGCGGACGTTCTGATCGCCGTCAGCAGTCAGCAGCCGGTTCACGTCTGCCTCTGCGGCGCGAACCGCTGCCGGCGACCGTTGCTGGTCGGTGAGCCTGGCCGAGTACTCCGCCGCGGCCCGGCCGGCGATTCGGCCATAGACGAGTAGTTCGATCAGCGAGTTTCCCTCCAACCGGTTCGCGCCGTGCAGACCACTGGCGGCCTCCCCGATCACATAGAGCCCGTTGACATCGGTGCTGTGGTCCTCAGGCCGGACCCAGACACCGCCCATGGAGTGGTGGGCGGCCGGTGCGACCTCGATCGGGTCGCGGGTGACATCGAGCATCTGCAGTTCCAACAGGGTCTGGTGCACCCGCGGCAGCCGCGTCATGACCGTCTCATGCGACAGGTGGGACAGGTCGAGCCACACGCCGCCGGCCTGGGTTCCGCGGCCCTCCTTGATCTCGGTGTAGGCCGCCCGCGCGACCCGGTCCCGGCTCGAGAGCTCCATTCGCTCGGGGTCATAGCGCGTCATGAACCGCTCACCGAGATTGTTCAGCAGGGTTCCGCCCTCGCCGCGTGCAGCCTCGCTGACCAGCGTGCCGGCCGCACTCTCCGGCTTGATCAGCCCGAAGGGGTGGAACTGCACCAGTTCGGGATCGCGCAGCCGGGCACCGGCCTCGACGGCGAGGCGCAAGGAGTCTCCGGTGTTCTCGTCGCGACGCGAGGACGTACGCCGCCAGATGCGCGTGTGCCCTCCAGTCGCAAGGATCACGGCGTCGGCATGCACGAGGTAGCGCGAGCCGTCGACGAGATCGAATCCATAGGCACCGAACACCGTCCCGTCGCTGACCAGCAGTTGAGTGACGTACACGCTCGGCAGGACGGGAATGCCGAGCTGGTGCGCGCGTTCGCGGAGCGCTTGTTGGACATCCAGGCCGGTGTACTCGCCGGCGAACGCGGTGCGCCGGTATGCGTGGGCACCGAAGTGGCGCTGGGCGACACGGTCGCCGCCCGGGCGGTCGAAACGCCTGCCGTAGCACGCCAAGTCGTGGAATCCCTGCGCGGCATAGCGGGCCACGACCTGCGCGGTGCGTGGGTCGGCCAGCAAGTGGCTCTCCTGCAACGTGTCAGCCGCATGCTGCTCCCACGTGTCAGCGGGCTCGGTGACGCCCGGCGCCCCGCTGATACCACCGGATGCCACAGTGCGGGCATCGTCGGCCGCGCGTTGGATCACCGCGATGACCGCGACACCGGTCTCGGCGACCTCGATGGCTGCTCGGAGGCCTGACCCGCCGGTTCCCACCACGAGGACGGACGTGGCGAGCTGGTGTCCGAGCGATGACATGGGGCCTCCGTAAGTTGTTGGGTGGCCCGGGAGGGCCGGATGTGGCTTATGGGGTCTTGCCTTCAGTGGCTTGCCAGGAGTGGCCGTCCGGCTCTCCGGGGCGCCCTGGCTGCTGATTGAGATGTGCGCGCT
>NZ_JBQQCG010000157.1:0-10305 GCF_052245575.1 Streptomyces sp. 2A115
TCCCCGCCGGATCCCAGCTCGCCCCGGTCGACCTGCCGACGTACGCCTTCGACCACCAGCACTACTGGCTCCAGCCGGCCGAGCCGGCGACGGACGCGGTGTCGTTGGGGCAGGCGGCGGCTGATCACCCGTTGCTGGGCGCGGTCGTCGGCATGCCGAACTCGGCCAGCTTCATGGCCACGTCGAACTGGTCGCTTCGGTCGCACCCCTGGCTCGTGGACCACGTGGTGTCCGGTGTCGTCCTGGTACCGAACACCGCCCTGGTCGAGCTGGCCATCCGGCTCGGCGACCTGGCCGCCGTCCCCGTACTCGACGAACTGACCGTCGACACGCCCGTGTTGCTGTCGCAGCGGGGCAGCCGTGCCATCCAGGTCGTCGTCGGCGAGCCCGACCGGACGCGACGGCGGTCGTTGGAGATCTACTCCCGTGCCACGGACGCGCTTTTGGACGCCCCCGCGGACGCACAGTGGACGCGGCACGCGCACGGCACGCTGGCTCCCGTCGGCGTCGGCGTGATCGCCTCGCATGCCGGGCCCGCCACCGAAGTCGCCCTCGACGGTGCCGCGCTGCGTGACGCGGACCGTTACGGAGTGCACCCCGCTCTGCTGGTCGCCGCCGTCCGGACGATCGTTCCCGACGGCATGGTCCCGTCCGTGTGGACCGGTGTGTCGCTGCTGGCGTCGGGCGCCGCCGCACTGCGGGTGCGACCGGGCGGGACGTCGGCGGCGGGAACCGGTCTGCACCTGACCGACACCACGGGGCGGCCCGTCATGACCGTCGAAGCGGTCCTTGGCACACCGTTCTCCGCCGAACAGGGCTCAATCGGCGGCGTGTTGCCGGACGACGCGCTGTTCCGCGTCGACTGGACGGAACTGCCGCTTCCCGCCGCGGACCGTTCCCTCGACGTCGTGACCGTCGCGACCGGCGAGGATGTCGCGGCCTCGGCCAGGTCGGCCAGGGCTGCTGTTCATCCTCCTGACGTCCTTCTGTACGAGGCCAAGGTCTCTGGCGCGGCGGGCGACCCCCGCACATCGGTCAACGCGGCGCTGGCCGTACTCCAGGCGTGGTTGGCGGAACCCGCTCTGGCGGAGACCCGGTTGGCCGTGGTCACCGGGGGCTGTGCCGAACTCGACGCGGCCGCGGTGTGGGGCCTGGTGCGCTCGGCACAGTCGGAGCATCCGGACCGGATCGTACTGGCGGACCTCGACGACGTCTCCCGGTCCGCTCTGCCGGCCTTGGTGCTGAGCGGCGAACCGCAGGTGCGGGTGCGTGACGGCGTCGCGGAGGTGCCGCGGCTGATACGGGTGCCGGTCCCGTCGCCCGGGTCGCCTCCCGCGGCCGGGCCGCAGCCGCGCACGCTCGACACCGCAGGCACCGTACTGATCACCGGTGGTACCGGAACGCTCGGTGCGACGACTGCCCGGCATTTGGTCACCGCGTACGGCATCCGCCACCTGGTCCTGGCCGGCCGTCGGGGCGAGGCCCCGGAACTGCACGACGAGCTGACCGCGCTGGGTGCGTCCGTCACCATCGCGGCCTGCGACGTGGCGGACCGGGTGCAGCTCGAGACGCTTCTGCGGGCGATACCGGCCGAGCACCCGCTCACCGCCGTGGTGCACGCCGCCGGAGTCCTGGACGACGGGGTGCTCACCGAGCTGACGCCGGAACGTGTCGACACCGTGCTGCGGCCGAAGACGGACGCGGCGCTCCATCTGCACGAGCTCACCCGGGACCTGGACCTTGCCGCGTTCGTGCTGTTCTCCTCGGCGGCGGGCGTGCTGGGCAACCCCGGTCAGGCCAACTACGCCGCGGCCAACGCCTGGCTGGACGCGCTGGCGCGGCACCGGCACCGCCTCGGTCTGCCGGCCGTGTCCCTCGCCTGGGGCTACTGGGCGACGGCCAGCGCCATGACGGAGCACCTGGGCGCCGCGGACCTGCGACGCAATCAGCGTATGGGCATGGTGGGTCTCTCCGCCGCCGAGGGAATGGCCCTCCTGGACGCTGCTCTGAATGGCTCCGCGAGTACCGACGCGGGCACCGCCGACATCCTGGTCGCGGCGAAGCTCGACGTGTCCGCCTTGCGGGCGGCGGTGGCCGCTGACGGTCCGGTCCCCCCGCTGCTGCACGGTCTGGCCCCGGCGCCGCGACCGTCGGCCCGGGCCACCGCTCCGTCCGGGCCGATGTCCCTGACGGAGCGCCTGGCCGCTCTGGGCGACGCCGAGCAGACCGAGGCCATGGTCGGCTTGGTGCAACGGTATGCCGCCGAGGTGCTCGGACACACCACCGCCGACGCCGTCCACGCCGACCGGACCTTCAAGGACGCCGGATTCGACTCGCTGACCGCGGTGGAGCTGCGCAACCGGCTGGCCGCGGCCACCGGGCTCACTCTGTCCCCGGCGATGATCTTCGACTATCCGAAGCCGGCGGCGCTCGCCGACCATCTGCGGGCCAAGCTCTTCGGCGGCACCTCGCACCGTCCGGCCGGGCCCGTTGCTCCCGCCGGGACGACCGACGAGCCGATCGCGATCGTGGCGATGGCCTGCCGCTTCCCCGCCGGCGTGCACAGCCCTGAGGATCTGTGGCGGGTGGTGGCCGACGGGGTCGACGCCGTCACCGAGTTCCCCGACGACCGGGGCTGGGACACCGACGGGCTCTTCGACGCGGATCCCGACCACCCCGGCACCACCTACGTACGCCATGGCGCGTTCCTCGACGACGTCGCCGGGTTCGACGCCGCCTTCTTCGGCATCTCACCGAACGAGGCGCTGGCGATGGACCCGCAGCAGCGACTGCTCCTGGAGACGTCCTGGGAGGCGTTCGAGCGGGCCGCGATCGACCCGACCACGCTGGCCGGGCAGGACATCGGCGTCTTCGTCGGGGTCAACAGCCATGACTACAGCGTGCGGATGCACCAGGCGTCCGGCGTCGAGGGATTCCGGCTCACCGGCGGCTCGGGCAGCGTCGTCTCCGGCCGCGTCGCCTACCACTTCGGCTTCGAGGGCCCGGCCATCACGGTCGACACGGCCTGCTCCTCCTCACTGGTGGCACTGCACATGGCGACGCAGGCGCTGAACCGGGGCGAGTGCTCCATGGCGCTGGTCGGCGGCGTGATGGTGATGGGCACCGTGGAGACCTTCGTCGAGTTCTCCCGGCAGCGCGGACTGGCGCCCGACGGCCGGTGCAAGGCGTTCGCGGACGGCGCGGACGGCACCGGCTGGTCAGAGGGCGTGGGGCTGCTGCTGGTGGAGCGGCTGTCGGAGGCCCGTCGCCGGGGCCATCACGTGCTGGCCGTGGTCCGCGGGTCGGCGGTGAACCAGGACGGCGCGTCGAACGGCCTGACGGCGCCGAACGGGCCGTCCCAGCAGCGGGTGATCCGCAAGGCCCTGGCTCAGGCCGGTCTGGGCACCTCGGACGTGGATGCCGTGGAGGCACACGGCACGGGCACGACGCTGGGCGACCCGATCGAGGCGGAGGCGCTGCTGGCGACCTACGGCCAGGAACGGCCGACGGACCGGCCGCTGTGGCTCGGGTCGGTGAAGTCGAACATCGGGCACACCCAGGCGGCAGCGGGTGTCGCGGGCGTGATCAAGATGGTCATGGCCATGCGGCACGGGGTCCTTCCCCGGACACTGCACGTGGACCGGCCGTCGTCCTACGTCGACTGGTCGGCGGGAGCGGTGGAGCTGCTGACCGATGCCCGCGCCTGGCCGCAGAACGGCCGTCCACGCCGTGCCGGAGTGTCCTCCTTCGGTATCGGCGGCACCAACGCGCACGTCGTCCTCGAAGCGGCACCCGACGATCAGCCGGCGACCCCCACGCCGGAGCCCACGCCGGAGCCTGCACACGAGTCCGGGCCGGAGCCGACCGGCGTCCCGGTGCCGGTGCTCGTGTCGGCGCGGACGCCCGCCGGTCTGCGTGGCCAGGCCGGCCGACTCGCCCGCTTCCTCGACGACCGGCCCGACGTGCGCCTCGCCGATGCCGCCCACGCGCTCGCCACCACGCGTGCCCAACTCGACCACCGCGCCGTCGTCCTGGCGTCCGACCGGCCCCAACTCCGCGCCGAGCTGAGTGGCTTGGAGCGTGCGACGGCGAGCCCCGCCGCCCTCTCCGGCACCCCGGTCACGGGCAGACTGGCCATCCTCTTCACCGGTCAGGGCAGTCAGTGGGCCGGCATGGGCCGGGAACTCGACGAGGCCTACCCGGTGTTCCGCGACGCTTTCGCCGCAGTGTGCACCGCCCTGGAAAAGCACCTGAACGGTCATTTGGCACGCCCGCTGCGCGAGGTGGTGTTCGCCGAGCCGGGATCGCCCGACAGCGAACTGCTCGACCGGACCATGTACACACAGAGCGCGCTGTTCGCCCTGGAGACCGCGTTGTTCCGGCTCTTCGAGTCCTGGGGAGTACGACCGGACCTCGTCGCCGGCCACTCGATCGGAGAGATCACCGCCGCGCATGTCTCCGGAGTGCTGGGACTGGACGAGGCGAGCGAACTGGTCGCCGCGCGCGGCCGGTTGATGCAGGCCCTGCCCGAAGGCGGCGCGATGGTCGCCGTCCAGGCGACCGAGGCTGACGTCGCACCCCTGCTCGAACGGGCGCGAGGCGCGGTCTGCGTAGCGGCGGTGAACGGCCCCGACGCGCTGGTGCTCTCCGGTGCCGAGGACGCCGTGCTGACCATCGCCGGCGAACTGGCGAGCCGCGGCCGCAAGACCCGGCGGCTGTCGGTCAGCCATGCCTTCCACTCGCCGCTCATGGATCCCATGCTCGACGAGTTCCGCACGGTCGTGGAGCGCCTGTCGTACCGGCCGGGTGACCTTCCCGTCGTCTCCACACTGACGGGCGATCCGGCCCGGGACGGACAGCTCGGCACCCCCGGCTACTGGGTCGACCAGGCACGGAACGCCGTACGGTTCGGCGACGCCGTCACCTCGCTGAGCGACCTCGGAGCAACGACGTTCCTCGAACTCGGCCCGGGAGGTGTCCTCGCCGCGATGGCGCTCGGCTCGCTCGGCGCACCGGAGCGGAGCTGCGTCGCCACCCTCCGCAAGGACGGCGCGGAGGCCACCGACGTCCTGACCGCATTGGCGGAACTGCATGTGCGTGGCGTGGCCGTGGACTGGACGGCCGTTCTTGACCTGCCGACCAAGGAGACCGGGGCCGACCTGCCCACCTACGCGTTCCAGCACCAGCGGTACTGGGTCGAGTCCGACGACGCCGCGACGGGTGGCGCGGAAGCCCTCGGCACCGTCGGCGCCCGGCACCCGCTGCTCGGCACTGTCATCGAAGTGCCGGGCGACGACGGCGGCAGCGGTGGCGTCCTGCTCACCGGACGCCTGTCGCCGCGAAGCCGAGGACGATTCCTCGGCCCGACGGCAACGTCGACGGACGGCACCACCGGGATTCCGGCCGCCGCGCTCCTGGAGATGATCGTCAGGGCCGGCAACGAGGTGGGCTGCGGCAGCCTCGAACAGGTCGTCGTCGAGGTGCCGTTGACGGTGCCGGAGCACGGCCACGCCCAGCTGCGGGTCTCGGTGGACGGGCCCGGCCCGGACGGCTGCCGCGGGGTCGCAGTCCACAGTCGTCCCCTCGACCCGGAGCGAGGCCCCTGGACGTGCCACGCCCGAGCAGTGCTCGTCCCCGCACTGCCGGAGCCTGCCTTCGACCTGCGGACCTGGCCGCTGCCGCAGCCCACGGACGGCGCCGCACTCCTCCCGGGAGCGCAGCGGGTGTGGCAGCAGGACGGACAGACCTTCGCGGAGCTCTCACTCCCTGACGAACTCATCGCTGACGCAACCGAGTTCATCCTCCACCCGGTGCTCCTCGACACCGCACTGCGCATCCTGGCCTCCCGTACCGTTGCCGACCTGCCCCCGGCCGACGGCGACCACCGCGACCGTGACCTGTCCGACTGCGCCGGTCTGGCGGTGTACGCGGAGGGCGCGACATCGGTGCGGCTGCGGATCGCACCGGCGCCGGACGGCCGCCATCTGCTGGAGCTCGCGGACTCGACCGGTGAACCCGTCGCGGTCCTGGGCCCGTTGACCCTGGCCACCACGTCCGGCGACGGCGCCGAAACACCCGCGACGACGTCGGACGAGCGCGACGCCTCCGATGCCGATGCCGATGCCGGTACGCGGACGTCGTCCGTCACCCTCACCCGTCGAGTGGTGCCACGGGGGGACGGGGCCGACGAAGCGATCGGCGACCGGTTGACCGGGCTGTCGGTCGCGGAGCAGCACCGTGTGCTGAGGGACCTGGTTCAGGAGAGCACGGCGGTCGTCCTCGGCCACCGCGAGTCGGACCGGCTCGACTTCGATGGGGAACAGTCCTTCAAGAGCCTGGGCTTCGACTCCCTCACCGCCGTCAAACTCCGCAACCGCCTGCACGACTTCACCGGGTTGACCCTGCCCAGCACGCTGGTCTTCGACTATCCGACGCCCACCCTCCTCTCTGCCCACCTGAGGGCCGAACTGCTGGGCGAGCGCCCGGCGTTGACCGTCCCGACCGTGGCGGCGGCACCGGTCGCCGACGAGCCGATCGCGATCGTCGGCATGAGCACTCGGCTGCCGGGCGGAGCGGACAGCCCCGAGGAACTGTGGAAGCTGGTCGTCGAACGGCGGGACGCGGTGTCCGGCTTCCCGCTCGACCGCGGCTGGGACCTCGAGGGGCTGTACCACCCGGATCCGGACCATCCGGGAACGAGCTACACCCGCTCGGGCGGGTTCCTCCACGAGGCCGCGCGGTTCGACGCCGGACTCTTCGGTATCTCGCCGCGTGAGGCGTTGGCGATGGACCCGCAGCAGCGGTTGCTGCTGGAGACCTCCTGGGAGGCGTTGGAACGGGCGGGCGTCGACCCGCTCTCCGCCAGGGGCGATGACATCGGTGTCTTCACCGGGATCGTCCACCACGACTATGTGACCCGACTCCACCACGTGCCCGAAGACGCCCAGGGCTATCTCATGACCGGTACGGCGGGGAGTGTGGCGTCGGGCCGGGTGTCCTACGCCTTCGGTTTCGAGGGTCCCGCGGTCACCGTGGACACGGCGTGTTCGTCTTCCCTGGTGGCGATGCATCTGGCCGCGCAGGCGCTGCGGCAGGGTGAGTGCTCGATGGCGTTGGCCGGCGGCGCGACGGTGATGGCCAGTCCGGACGCGTTCCTGGAGTTCTCACGGCAGCGGGGCCTGTCCGCCGACGGGCGGTGCAAGGCGTTCGCCTCGGCGGCCGACGGTACCGGTTGGGCCGAGGGTGTGGGTGTGGTGGTGCTGGAGCGGTTGTCGGTGGCGCGGGAGCGTGGGCACCGGGTGCTGGCGGTGCTGCGGGGCAGCGCGGTGAACCAGGACGGCGCGTCCAACGGCTTGACCGCGCCGAACGGTCCCTCGCAGCAGCGCGTGATCCGCAGAGCCCTGGACACGGCGGGCTCACGCCCACGGACGTGGATGTGGTGGAGGCCCATGGGACCGGGACGGCTCTGGGTGATCCGATCGAGGCGCAGGCGCTGCTGGCCACGTACGGTCAGGGCCGGGACCCGGAACAGCCGCTGTGGCTGGGGTCGTTGAAGTCCAACATCGGTCATACGCAGGCGGCCGCGGGCGTGGCGGGCGTGATCAAGATGGTCATGGCCATGGAGCACGGCGTCATGCCCTCCACCCTGCATGTGGACGCGCCTACGACTCAGGTGGACTGGTCGGCGGGTGCGGTGGAGTTGTTGACCGAGGCGCGGGAGTGGCCGCGCAACGGCCGTCCACGCAGGGCCGGGGTGTCCGCCTTCGGGGCCAGTGGGACGAACGCTCATCTGATCCTGGAGGAAGCGCCCGCCGTCGATCTGGAAGAGGTGCGGCAGCCGCCGGTGCCGGGTGGGGTGGTGCCGTTGGTGGTGTCGGCGCGGAGTGCCGGTTCGCTGGCGGGTCAGGCCGGTCGGCTGGCGGCATTCGTCGAGGGTGCCGATGGGGTGTCGTTGGCGGGTGTGGCGGGGGCGTTGGTGTCGGGCCGTGCGCTGTTGGGTGAGCGTGCGGTGGTGGTTGCGGGTTCGGGTGCGGAGGCGCTGGCTGGGCTGCGTGCGCTGGTGCGTGGTGAGACCGCGTCTGGTGTGGTGGCTGGTAGCGGGTCCGGTTCGGGTGTGCCGGGCAAGGTGGTGTGGGTGTTTCCGGGGCAGGGTTCGCAGTGGGTGGGGATGGGCCGGGAGTTGCTGGACTCCTCGCCGGTCTTCGCCGGGCGGATCGCGGAGTGCGCTGCTGCGTTGGAGCGGTGGGTCGACTGGTCGTTGGTTGATGTGCTGCGTGGTGATGTGGAACCCGGGTTCCTGGAGCGGGTGGATGTGGTGCAGCCGGCGAGTTTCGCGGTGATGGTGGGCTTGGCGGCGGTGTGGGCGTCGGTGGGTGTGGTGCCGGATGCGGTGCTGGGTCATTCGCAGGGTGAGATAGCGGCCGCGTGTGTGGCGGGTGCCTTGTCACTGGAGGACGCCGTTCGGGTCGTGGCCCTGCGCAGTCAGGCCATCGCGGGCGAGTTGGCCGGGCGGGGTGGGATGGCGTCGGTCGCCTTGAGTGAGGTCGAGGCGATCGCACGGTTGACACCGTGGGCGGACCGGGTGGAGGTGGCTGCGGTCAACGGCCCGTCGTCGGTGGTGATCGCCGGTGATGCAGGGGTGCTGGACGAGGTGCTGGAGGCGTTGTCCGGCGAGAACATCAGGGTGCGGCGAATCGCGGTGGATTACGCGTCGCACACCCGGCATGTGGAGGACATCCGGGACACGTTGGCCGAGGTGCTGGCGGGGATCGCGGCGCAGGTGCCGGTGGTGCCGTTCTACTCGACTGTGACCGGCGACTGGGTTCAGGATGCCGGTGTTCTGGACGGCGGCTATTGGTACCGGAACCTGCGTGGTCAGGTGCGCTTCGGTCCTGCGGTTGCCGACCTGCTGGCGCAGGGGCACGGCGTGTTCGTGGAGGTCAGTGCGCATCCCGTCCTTCTTCAGCCGATCGCCGAGATCGTCGATGCGGCGCAGGCTGATGTGGTGGTGACGGGCTCGCTGCGGCGGGAGGAGGGTGGTCTGCGGCGGCTGCTGGCGTCGATGGCCGAACTGTTCGTCCGGGGTGTGGCCGTGGACTGGACGGGTGTACTCCCCGCCGGATCCCAGCTCGCCCCGGTCGACCTGCCGACGTACGCCTTCGACCACCAGCACTACTGGCTGGGCGAGGCGGAAGCGACCGCCGACGCCGCCGACGCTGCCAGAGGCGCGGACTCCGACTTCTGGGCCGCAGTCGAGCAGGCCGATCTGGGCTCTCTCACAGAGCTGCTGGAGTTGGCGTCGAGCGACCAGCGCAGTGCCCTGAACACCGTCGTTCCCGTGCTGGCGGAATGGCGCGGCAAGCGCCGCGAGAGGTCGACCGTGGAGAAGCTGCGCTATCACGTCACCTGGCAGCCTCTCGAGCGCGAAGCAGGTGGCGTGCCGAGTGGGCGCTGGCTGGTCGTCGTACCGTCCGAGCGTCCGGACGACACGGGGACCGACGCCCTCCTGGCGGAACTGGCCGGTCAGGGACTCGACATGGTCCTGCTGGAGACCGGCGAATCCGACCGCACCCGGGAGCGGCTCGGCGAGCGGCTGACCGACATCCTGGCCGCGCACGACCTGACCGGCGTGCTGTCCCTGTTCGCCCTGGACCAACGGCCGGGAAGCGGCCCACAGGACCCGACCGCGATCGTGGCGTCGACGCTCGCGCTGATCCAGGCCCTGGGGGACAGCGACGCCACCCCACCCCTGTGGTGCCTGACCAGGGGCGCGGTGAACATCGGCATCCAGGACACCCTCACCGCACCGGCCCAGGCGTCGCTGTGGGGCCTCGGCCGCGCCGCAGCGCTCGAACGCCTCGACCGGTGGGGCGGTCTGGTCGACCTGCCCGCCGTCACCGACCCGCGCACGGTCCGGTACCTGCTCGGAGTGCTGAACGCCGCGGCAGGTGAGGACCAGCTCGCGGTCCGGCGATCGGGCGTGCACACCCGGCGGCTGGTCCGTAAATCCGTACCGGAGTCCACCGGCGACGCCCGCTGGCAGCCCCGGGGCACGGTCCTGGTGACCGGCGGCGCCGAAGGGCTCGGCAAGCACGTCGCGGTCTGGCTCGCGCTGGCCGGCGCCGACCGGCTCGTCGTCACCACCACCGCGCACGCCCCCGACCGCAGTGTGCCCGAACTGCGCGCCGAACTAGAGGAGTTGGGCCTCGTCACCACGGTGGAGTCGTGCCACGACTCCGACCGGGACGCGATCGCGCGACTGGTTTCCGCGACCGCCCCGGAGCAGCAGCTCACGGCCGTGGTGCA
>NZ_JBQQCG010000158.1:0-10299 GCF_052245575.1 Streptomyces sp. 2A115
GCACGTCCCCTCACACCGACGGAAGGCTGCGGACGGGTGGGGGCTGGGGCCCCTTCAGGGGCGCGGGAAACTGCGCGCCCAGCCCACGAGGACCGGCAGTGTGAGAACCGGCCTGAGGCCCCCGATCTTTTAGGGGCGCGGGGAACTGCGCGGGCAGCCACAGACGGCCCGCACCCAACCGCTCAACCGCTCAACCGCTCAACCGCTCAACCGCTCAACCGCCGGAGGCAATTGCACCGGCGAGGCGAAAGTCCAGAGCCGTACACCGTCGCCCCGCCGACACCGTACGCACCGCCTGGCCTATGGCCTTGCGAGAGCCGACCAGGACGACAAGCCGCTTCGCGCGGGTCACCGCCGTGTAGAGGAGATTTCGCTGAAGCATCATCCACGCACCGGTGGTGACCGGAATGACCACTGCCGGATACTCGCTGCCCTGGGAGCGATGAATCGTCACCGCGTACGCATGCGCCAGCTCGTCGAGTTCGTCGAACTCGTACGGAACCTCCTCGTCCTCTTCGGTCAACACCGTCAGCCGCTGGTCGTCGAGGTTCAGCGACGTGACCACACCGACCGTGCCGTTGAAGACACCGTTCTCCCCCTTCTCGTAGTTGTTGCGAATCTGCGTGACCTTGTCACCGACACGGAACACCCGCCCGCCGAAGCGTTTTTCGGCGAGATCGGGCCGGGCGGGTGTGATCGCCTGCTGAAGCAGGCCGTTGAGGGTTCCCGCACCAGCAGGCCCCCTGTGCATGGGCGCCAGCACCTGCACATCCCGACGCGGATCGAGCCCGAACTTGGCGGGAATGCGCCGAGCCGCCACATCCACCGCGAGCCGCCCCGCCTCCTCCGTGTCGTCCTCGACGAAGAGGAAGAAGTCCTTCAGGTTCTCGGTGACGGGCTGCTGACCGGCGTTGATCCGGTGAGCGTTCGTCACCACCCCGGACTGCTGAGCCTGACGGAAGACCCGGGTCAGACGGACCGCCGGCACCGGGCCGCCGTCGGCGAGCAGGTCGCGCAGCACCTCGCCCGCGCCGACGCTGGGTAGTTGGTCGACGTCCCCGACGAACAGCAGATGGGCCCCCGGAGGCACCGCCTTGACCAGCTTGTTGGCGAGGAGAAGGTCGAGCATCGACGCCTCGTCCACGACCACCAGGTCGGCATCCAGCGGCCGGTCCTTGTCGTACGCCGCGTCCCCACCCGGCCTCAGCTCCAGGAGCCGGTGCACGGTGGACGCCTCGGCGCCCGTCAGCTCGGCAAGTCGCTTGGCGGCCCGGCCCGTTGGCGCCGCCAGCACCACCTTGGCCTTCTTCGCCCGGGCCAGCTCCACGATCGAGCGAACCGTGAACGACTTGCCGCAACCGGGCCCGCCGGTGAGCACGGCGACCTTCTCCGTGAGAGCGAGCCGGACGGCCTCCTCCTGCTCGGGCGCCAGCTCCGCCCCCGTACGGTCCTTGAGCCACGCCTGGGCCTTGTCCCAGGCCACATTCCGGAAGCCGGGCATCCGGTCCTCGCCGGTGCGCAGGAGTCGCAACAGCTGGGCGGAGAGGGAGAGTTCGGCCCGGTGGAACGGGACCAGATAGATGGCAGTTATCGGGTCACCGCCGTCCGGCGCCGGTACCCGCTCGCGTACGACGCCCGGGTCCTCGCCCTCCTCGGCGGGCGCCGCCAGTTCCGCGAGGCACTCGATGACCAGGCCGGTGTCCACCTGGAGCAGTTTCACCGCGTCCGCGATCAGCCGTTCCTCGGGGAGATAGCAGTGGCCCTGGTCCGTGGACTGCGAGAGGGCGTACTGCAAGCCGGCCTTGACTCGTTCCGGGCTGTCGTGCGGGATGCCGACGGACTGGGCGATCTTGTCGGCGGTGAGGAAGCCGATGCCCCAGACGTCGGACGCGAGCCGGTACGGCTGGTTCTTGACCACCGAGATCGACGCGTCCCCGTACTTCTTGTAGATGCGGACCGCGATCGACGTCGACACCTCGACGGTCTGGAGGAAGAGCATGACCTCCTTGATCGCCTTCTGTTCCTCCCACGCCTCGGCGATCTTCTTGGTGCGCTTGGGGCCCAGGCCCGGGACCTCGATCAGCCGCTTCGGCTCCTCCTCGATGATCTGGAGCGTGTCAAGGCCGAAGTGCTGGGTGATGCGGTCCGCGAAAATCGGGCCGATGCCCTTGACCAGGCCTGATCCGAGGTAGCGGCGGATGCCCTGGACGGTGGCCGGGAGGACGGTCGTGTAGTTCTCGACCGTGAACTGCTTGCCGTACTGCGGGTGCGAGCCCCAACGGCCCTCCATCCGCAGGGACTCCCCCACCTGGGCACCGAGCAGCGCGCCGACGACCGTGAGGAGATCTCCGCCGCCTCTGCCGGTGTCCACCCGCGCGACCGTATAGCCGTTCTCCTCATTGGCGTACGTGATCCGCTCCAGTACGCCCTCGAGAACCGCCAGGTTCCGCGCCCCGCTCTCCACCACCTGATTGGACATGATCCGACGCTACCGCCGACCTCTGACAGCGCGTGAAGCCTGTGGACAACTCCCGCCGCCCGCCTCAACACGCTTCACCGGAGCACGCTTCATCACGATCCGGTCTCGGGGTCTTGCCAACTTCCGTGTAATCGATTCCAATCCTCCGTGTAATCGATTCCACGAGGAGGTGGAGCGGCGATGGCGAGCATCAAAGATGTCGCCGCGGAGGCCGGGGTCTCCGTTGCCACGGTGTCCCGTGTGCTCAACGACCACCCGTCCGTGAGCGCCGAGGCACGCACCCGTGTCCTCGCCGCCGTCGAGACGCTGGGCTACCGCCCGAACGCCGTCGCCCGCTCCCTGCGCACCGACCAGACCCGCACCCTCGGCCTGGTCATCAGCGACGTACTCAACCCGTACTTCACCGAGCTGGCCCGCTCCGTCGAGGAGGAGGCCCGCGCGCTCGGCTACAGCGTCATCATCGGAAACGCCGACGAGCGGCCGGAGTTGCAGGACCACCACATCCGTACGCTCCTCGACCGCCGGATCGACGGGCTCCTGGTGTCCCCGACCGATGGCGGGTCGCCACTGATCCTCGACGCCGCACGCGCGGGGACGCCGATGGTCTTCGTGGACCGCTGGATCCCGGGCGTGGACGTGCCGGTCGTACGGGCGGACGGGCGCACGGCCATCCGCGATCTCGTCACCCATCTGCACGCCCTCGGCCACCGCAGGCTCGCCATCATCGCGGGCCCGGCCGCCACCACGACCGGCAGCGAGCGCGTCGAGGCCTTCCGGGAGGCACTGCGCGAGTACGGGCTCCCGCTGCCCGGCGCGTACATAGGACAGGGCGACTTCCAGGCGGCCAGCGGTCGCCGGGTCACCGAGGAGTTCCTGAACCTCCCCGAGCCGCCCGAGGTCGTCTTCGCCGCCGACAACCTGATGGCCCTGGGCGCGCTGGACGCCATCCGCGCGCGCGGGATGCGGGTTCCCGACGACATCGCGCTCGCGGCGTTCGACGACATCCCGTGGTTCGTGCACACCGATCCGCCGATCACGGCGATCGCCCAGCCGACCCCCGACCTGGGCCGGGCCGCCGTGCGCGCGCTCGTCGACCGCATCGAGGGACGCCCCCCGCAGTCCGTGACCCTCCCCGCCCGTCTCGTCGTACGCCGCTCCTGCGGCGAAGCCGCCCCCGTATCCCCCGAACCCGCCCCCGCACCCCCCGTACAAAGGAGCAACCCGTGAGCGATCCGGACGAGTTGCTGCGTATCGAAGCGATACGCAAGACCTTCCCCGGTGTGGTCGCGCTCGACAGCGTCGACTTCGATCTGCGCCGCGGCGAAGTGCACGTACTGCTCGGCGAGAACGGCGCCGGCAAGAGCACCCTCATCAAGATGCTGTCCGGCGCCTACCGGCCCGACTCCGGGCGCGTGGTGGTCGGCGGCGAGGAGGTCCGCGTCCAGGGCGCGCAGGACGCCGAGCGCCTCGGCATCGCGACCATCTACCAGGAGTTCAACCTGGTGCCCGATCTGACGGTCGCCGAGAACATCTTCCTGGGCCGTCAGCCGCGCCGCTACGGCCTGATCGACCGCAAGCGGATGGAAGCGGACGCCGCCGAGCTGCTGGAGCGGGTCGGCGTGAACGTGTCCCCGCGCGCGCGTGTGCGTGAACTCGGAATCGCACGCCTGCAGATGGTCGAAATCGCGAAGGCGCTGAGCCTCGACGCACGCGTGTTGATCATGGACGAGCCGACCGCCGTGCTCACCTCCGAAGAGGTCGAAAAGCTCTTCCGGATCGTGCGGCAGCTGCGCGAGGACGGCGTCGGCATCGTCTTCATCACGCACCACCTGGAGGAAATCGCCGCTCTGGGAGACCGGGTCACGGTCATCCGGGACGGCAAGAGCGTCGGCCAGGTGCCCGCGTCCACACCCGAGGACGAGCTCGTACGTCTCATGGTGGGACGGTCCATCGAGCAGCAGTATCCGCGCGAACGGCCCGAAGGACAGGCCGGAGAACCGGCCGACGCCGGGACCGCGTTGCTCACCGTCGAAGGGCTCACCAGGGACGGTGTCTTCCACGACGTGAGCTTCGAGGTGCGGGCCGGTGAGGTCGTCGGGATCGCGGGGCTCGTCGGAGCCGGACGTACGGAGGTCGTACGGGCGGTCTTCGGCGCCGATCCGTACGACAGGGGGTCCGTGGCGGTCGCGGGCGCCCGCCTGCCGCGCCATGACGTGAGCGCGGCGATGACGGCCGGCATCGGGCTCGTACCCGAGGACCGCAAGGGCCAAGGGCTGCTCCTTGACGCCTCGGTCGAGGAGAACCTCGGCCTCGTCACGCTCCGTTCCGCGACCCGCGGCGGGCTCGTCGACCTCAAGGGGCAGCGGACGGCCGCCGCGCGGATCGCCGAGCAGCTCGGCGTCCGCATGGCCGGGCTCGGCCAGCAGGTGCGCACCCTCTCCGGCGGCAACCAGCAGAAGGTCGTCATCGGCAAGTGGCTGCTCGCCGACACCAAGGTGCTGATCCTCGACGAGCCGACGCGCGGCATCGACGTCGGCGCCAAGGTCGAGATCTACCAGCTGATCAACGAGCTCACGGCCGCCGGACACGCCGTCCTGATGATCTCCAGCGACCTGCCCGAGGTGCTCGGCATGAGCGACCGGGTGCTGGTGATGGCCCAGGGCCGGATCGCGGGCGAGCTCACCGCGGACGAGGCGACCCAGGACTCCGTGATGGCACTCGCCGTCAGCACACCGACTACCGCAACCGACACCCCTGTTACCGCTGTGGAGGGCTCCCGTGGCCACTGACACGCTCAAGAGCACATCGGGCGCGAGTGGCGCCTCGGGCGGCGCGGGCGGCCTGCGCCGGCTCCTGCTCGACAACGGCGCGCTCACCGCGCTGATCATCCTCGTCATCGCGATGTCGGCCCTGTCCGGCGACTTCCTGACGACGGACAACCTGCTCAACATCGGCGTCCAGGCGGCCGTGACCGCCATCCTCGCCTTCGGCGTGACCTTCGTGATCGTCTCGGCGGGCATCGACCTGTCGGTCGGCTCCGTCGCCGCCCTGTCCGCCACCGTCCTTGCCTGGACGGCGACTTCGGAGGGCGTACCGGTCTGGATCGCGGTCCTTCTCGCGATCGCCACCGGCATAGCGTGCGGCCTGGTCAACGGCGTCCTGATCTCGTACGGGAAGCTGCCGCCGTTCATCGCGACCCTCGCCATGCTGTCGGTCGGCCGCGGCCTGTCCCTGGTCATCTCGCAGGGCAGCCCGATCGCCTTCCCCGACTCGGTCTCGCACCTCGGTGACACGCTGGGCGGCTGGCTGCCGGTGCCGGTGCTCGTGATGGTCGTCATGGGCCTGATCACGGCGCTGATCCTGGGCCGTACGTACATCGGCCGCTCGATGTACGCGATCGGCGGCAACGAGGAGGCGGCCCGCCTCTCCGGCCTCCGCGTGAAGAAGCAGAAGCTCGCGATCTACGCCCTGTCCGGCCTCTTCGCGGCCGCCGCGGGCATCGTGCTCGCCTCCCGGCTCTCCTCCGCGCAGCCGCAGGCCGCGCAGGGCTACGAGCTGGACGCGATCGCCGCGGTCGTCATCGGCGGCGCCTCGCTGGCCGGCGGTACGGGCAAGGCGTCCGGGACGCTGATCGGCGCCCTGATCCTGGCTGTGCTGCGCAACGGCCTCAACCTCCTCTCCGTGTCCGCGTTCTGGCAGCAGGTCGTCATCGGCGTGGTCATCGCGCTGGCCGTGCTCCTCGACACCCTGCGGCGCAAGGCGGGGGCGACTCCGGTCGCCGCCGGGACCTCCTCGCGGCCCAAGGGCCCACAGGCGGTGAAGTACGCGCTCGCGGTGGTCCTCGCGGCGGCGATCGTGGGCGGTCTGACCCTCGTCAACAACGGCTCGTCCTCCGCGACCAACCAGAAGATCGGCCTGTCCCTCTCCACCCTGAACAACCCCTTCTTCGTGCAGATCAGGCAGGGCGCGCAGGAGGAGGCGAAGAGGCTCGGCGCGGACCTGACCGTCACGGACGCGCAGAACGACGCCTCGCAGCAGGCCAACCAGCTGCAGAACTTCACCAGCGAGGGCGTCGACTCGATCATCGTCAACCCGGTGGACTCGGACGCGGCGGGCCCCTCGGTGCGCTCCGCGAACAAGGCCGACATCCCCGTCGTCGGCGTCGACCGGGTCGTCAACAAGGCGGACACGGCCGCACTCGTGGCCTCCGACAACGTGGAGGGCGGCGAACTGGGCGCCAAGGCGATGGCCGAGAAGCTCGGCGGCAAGGGCAAGATCGTCATCCTGCAGGGCCTGGCCGGCACGTCCGCGAGCCGCGAGCGCGGCGCGGGCTTCGCCGAGGGCCTCAAGGCCTACCCCGGCATCGAGGTCGTCGCCCGACAGCCGGCCGACTTCGACCGCACCAAGGGCCTCGACGTGATGACGAACCTGCTCCAGGCCCACCCGGACGTCGATGGCGTCTTCGCCGAGAACGACGAGATGGCCCTCGGCGCGCTCAAGGCGCTCGGCTCCAAGGCGGGCAAGACGGTCCAGGTCATCGGTTTCGACGGCACGCCGGACGGCCTGAAGGCCGTCAAGGAGGGCACGCTGTACGCCTCGGTGGCACAGCAGCCGAAGGAACTCGGCAGGATCGCGGTGGAGAACGCGCTGCGGGCGGCCGACGGCAAGGAGGTCGAGAAGACGGTGAAGGTGCCGGTGAAGGTGGTCACGGCGAAGAACGTGGACGAGTTCAGCGGCTGACCGCGCCCGAAGTCGACCGACGGAAGTCGACGGGAGAGCGGCCAGGGGAAGCCGCCCTCCCCCAACTCACCCCTACAGGGAGACAGTTCATGTACGACTACGACCTGCTGGTCGTGGGATCGGCCAACGCCGACCTGGTGATCGGCGTCGAGCGGCGGCCGGGCGCCGGGGAGACCGTGCTCGGCTCCGACCTGGCCCTCCACCCGGGCGGCAAGGGCGCCAACCAGGCGGTCGCCGCCGCCCGCCTCGGAGCCCGTACGGCCCTGCTGGCCCGGGTCGGCGACGACGCGCACGGCCGGCTGCTGCTCGACTCTCAGCGGGCGGCCGGGGTCGACACGTCCGGCGTCCTCGTCGGCGGCGCGCCCACCGGAGTCGCGCTGATCACGGTCGACCCGTCCGGCGACAACAGCATCGTGGTCTCTCCCGGCGCGAACGGCCGCCTGACCCCGGAGGACGTACGAGCGGCCGCGGCCCTCCTCGCCGCCTCCCAGGTCGTCTCGGCTCAGCTGGAGATCCCGCTGGAGACGGTCGTGGAGGTGGTACGGAGCTTGCCGCCCGGCACCCGTTTCGTACTGAACCCGTCCCCGCCCCGAGAGTTGCCGGAGCAGGTGCTGGCCGCCTGCGACCCGCTGATCGTGAACGAGCACGAGGCGCGGGTGGTCGTGGGCGCCGACGCGGGCGAGACACCCGAGCAGTGGGCCGAGGCGCTCCTCGCACTCGGCCCGCGCTCGGTGGTCGTCACCCTGGGCGAGGAGGGCGCGCTGGTCGCCGACGCCGCCGGGGCGACCCGCGTCCCGTCCCTGAAGGTGGAGGCCGTGGACACGACCGGCGCGGGCGACTCCTTCACCGCCGCGCTCGCCTGGCGGCTGGGCGCCGGGGAGTCCCTGGCGGCCTCGGCGGCGTACGCGGCACGCGTGGGAGCCGTCGCCGTCACCAGGGAGGGCGCCCAGGCCTCCTTCCCCACCGCCGAAGAGGTCGCCGCGCTGTGAAGAGGGCCGGAATCCTGAACCGTCATCTGGCGGGCGCCCTGGCCGAGCTGGGCCACGGCGACGGCGTACTCGTCTGCGACGCCGGCATGCCCATCCCGGCCGGGCCACGGGTCGTTGACCTGGCCTTCCGCGCCGGGGTGCCGTCATTCGCCGAGGTCCTGGAAGGGCTCCTGGACGAACTGGTCGTGGAGGGCGCGACGGCGGCGCAGGAGACAGCTGAGGCGAACCCGGCCGCCTCCACCCTGCTGACCGGCCATTTCCCGACCCTGACCCTCGTCTCCCACGAGGAACTCAAGTCCCTCTCGGCGGACGCCCGCCTGATCGTGCGCACCGGCGAGGCACGGCCGTACGCGAACGTGCTGCTGCGCTGCGGGGTCTTTTTCTGATCCCCTGGGGCCCGGGTTCTGATTTCCCTGGGGCCCCGGACAACTTCGAAGGGGCCCAGTCCGTCGACCGGGCCCCTTCGCTTCCCTCCCCCATCAGAACCCCCGCGATCCCCCCGGATCCCCCTCCAGAAGTCCTGATGCCAAGTACGACCCACGGGGTGCGGAGAGGGTTGCACGGCCACACAGAATTTTTTTCGCGCGCCGCGGCGACTCCCGCAGCGCCTCACCCCGAGCCCCACACTCCCAGCCCCTCACCCCCACCCCCTCACTTCCCCAGCCCCTCACACCGCGGCGATGCCCTCCATGCCGGACTCGGCGAAGGCCGGCAGGTCCTCGACCGTCGTGACCTTGGTCAGGGATCCGTCCTCCTCGACGCGGAAGCCGTCGACGGTGCCGGAGACCGCGTTCTGGACGTAGACGAACCTGTCGTCCGCCGTCACCGCGAGATCGATCACGCCCTGGGAGTTCGCCGACGGCGGGGTGGCCACTCCGACGTCATTGGTGAGGGCGAGCTTGCCGCTTTCGTCCATGCGGTACCCGGTGACCGTCGAGTTGCCCGTGTTCCCGCCGTAGAAGAAGTCGCCCGCGCGCTCCAGCCAGCACAGGGTCTCCTGGCCGTTGGCGAGCGGTTCCTGCACGACCTTCAGTTTGCCGTCGCGTTTCACCTTGTACGTACTGACCGTGGCCTTCTCGGCCTCCGCGACCAGCATCCGCCCGGCGGAGTCGAAGCTGATCGCGAACGGCACACCGCCCGCGGAGTCGTTGACGACGGGCTCGTCGACGGCCGGGAGCCCGCTCCGCTTCATCGGGAAGACCTCGACGGTGTTGTTCGACTTCGTGGTGACGACCAGGTTGCGGCCGTCCGGAGTGAACTCGACCTCGCCGGGTGAGCTGGAGAAGAGTGGCACGTCCTCGTTCTCAAGGCCCAGCGAGCGGTGCGAACCCTTCAGCGGCTTGAGCCCCTTCCCGGTGATCCTGAACCCCTGGACGCTGCCCTCTCCGCCGGCGTTCATGACGTACGCGACCTTGCCGGACACCGCGACGCTCGCGGGGAACTCACCTCCCGAGTCGACGACCCGGCGGTCCGTCAGCTTCTGCCCCCGCACGCGGAAGGAGGTCACCGTTCCGCTGCCGGCGTTGACGGCCAGCAGCAGCCCCGACCGGTCGTCGTAGACGAGGGAGCCCTGGGAGGCGAGCGAATCGGTCGGCGCGTCGGTCTGGTGGCCGCCGTTGCCGCCGGTCTCGTACTTCCCCGCCGCGGTCAGCGCCCCGTCGTCATCCCGTTCGAACACACGGACAGTATTTCCGTCCAACTCGTTGCCCTGCACGAAGACCGCGTGGTCGGCCTTGGCCGCTTCGCTCCCGGAGCCCGCGTACTGCCCGGCGTTGGCCAGGGTCCCGGCCGTCGCGACGCCCGCCGTGGCGAGAAGCCCTGCCCCGATCAGGGCCAGCGGCTTCTTCGACTTCGCTTTGTGTGTGCTCGCCTTGCGGCTGCTGACGTTGCTGGTGCTGCGCTGGTGGTTTCCACTCATGTCCGGCTCCGGCTCCTCGGAAGGTCTCCGCCGCCCTCACGATTCGGGGCGGCCAGAGCCAGAGTTGCCGCTGGGACCGGTGTGACGAACGCGCTTAGCCATCACGTCAGGCTCTCGTAAGACCTCTCCCCCACCCCCCACCCCCCGCCCCTTGATCGGTGATTGGACGGTTT
>NZ_JBQQCG010000159.1:0-10185 GCF_052245575.1 Streptomyces sp. 2A115
CCCTCCGCCCCTCCCCGTTCCCATCATTGGGGGCTGCGCCCCCAGACCCCGGCTGCTGGTATTTCAGCCCCTCCGGCGTTTGAGGAGCGGGGGTTCGGGGGCCGGCCCCCGAAACGGGGTCTGGGGCGGAGCCCCAGGGGATGGGACGGGTAGGGGCGGCGGGGGCGAAAAAACCCGCTCACCACCCGCCGCTGACTTCACGCGTCACCGACACCGGAACCGCGACTCCGCCCAGTCCGCCAACGCCACCGAGTCGAACGGCGTATGCGGCTCGACGATCAGCCGAATCGTCTTCCTGCCGGTCAGATCCACATGCACGGGAACCCCAGGGTGACCCCCGTGAACCAGCTCCGACCGCCACATCCGAGCCCCGTCCGCGAACACGGAGAACCGCACCTGACCGAGCCCCATCGTCATGTCGTCGACACCGACCACCGCGTCGTACGCGGAACAGGCGCGGTTGAGATCGATGGTGACCGAGGACGCGCCGTGCACGGTGACACCGTTCGCGTACTGCCTGTCGGCGATCGACATGCCGTACCGCTGCCAGACCCAACTGCTCTCCCCGAGCCGCATCTCGGGCTCGGTGCCGTCGCCGGTGAGGCCGTACTCCAGCTCGTTCCACTGGAAGTCCGCCGGGGGCGGCGGGGGAGGAGGCGTGGGCTTCGGGGGCGGCGGAGGCGTGGGCTTCGGAGTGGGAGTCGGTGTCGGCTCGGGCGTGGGTGTGGGCGGCGGAGAGGGTGAAGGGCGGCTCGGAGTCGGCGACGGTGCGGGCGCGAGCACCGCCGGCCGCGGCCCGGGCTGCTTCTTCGGCGGCTTCGGGGACGGCGGGGGCGTCCGGGGTTCGACGACGGGCGTGGTCGGGGGCGGCGGCTGGGTCGCGGGCTTCTTGTCGTGGTCGTTGTTCATCAGCGCGTACGCCGCCACGGCCGCGGCAGCCGTCACGGCGACGCCCGCCGCGATACCGGCCTTCGCGGGCGCACCGAGCCCCTCGGCCGCGGCCCCGCCACCGGCACCCGCTCCGCCCGAGCCGCCGCCCGCCGCGGAGGCGGCCCCCGCGGCGCCGGCCGCACCCGCGCCGGCCCCGCCCGCGATGAGCGCGGCCGCATTCGCGTACCCGGCGGCACCGAACCAGCCGATGACCGCGATCGGCACGACCGCGGGAATCCCACTGGCGACTTCCTTGATCTGACCGGCGGCCAGCCGGCACTTGGCGCATTCCTCCAAGTGCTTGCGCAACCCACGCTCGGCCCGCGTGCGCAGCCCGCCGCGGGCGTACGCGCCGAGCCGGTCGGCGTAGCGGGCGCACTCCTCGTCGGTGGTGAGCGTGACGCTCACATGGGCCTGGAGGTACGCCTGCTTGAGGCCTTCGCGAGCCCGACTGGCCAGCACACGCGTGCCGTTCGCGTCCAGCCCGAAGAGCGTGGCGACCTCGCTCGGCGACTCGTCCTCGACCTCGGTGTGCCACAGCACGGCCTGCCAGCGCTCCGGCAGCGACCGGAACGCCTGCATCGCCATCGACTGCTCGGCCTCGTGCATCGCCCGCACGTCCGCGCCCAGGTCCAGGGTGTCGTCGTCCGACACCTCGGAGTTGCGTGCCGACTGCGCCGCGAACACGGCGAAGTCGTCGACCAGATGCTCCCGCCGTGCCGACTTCGTCCAGGTCGCCGCGACGCGTCGGATGCTCGTCAGCAGATAGGCGCGTACGGCGTGCTCGGGGCCACTGCCGCCTCGTACGGCTTGGAGCATGCGGGCGAAGACCTCGGCCGTGAGGTCGTCGGCGGTGTGCGCGTCCCGGCAGCACGTGCGCGCGTACCGGCGCACGGCGTCCGCGTGGCGCCGGTACAGCTCCTCGTACGCCGTGTCGTCGCCCGAGCGCATCCCCTCGATCAGCTCGGCGTCGGCCGGCGGCAGCTCGATCGGGGGCGGCAGCACACTGCTGCCGCGGCTGTCGCGCCGCTCGCGCTGCGGTGGAACGCTGCCCTCCGCAGGGCCTCCGGTCGGCACATTCTCAGAAGAACCCCAGGTCGGGACGCTCTTGGAAGGTCCGCCCTGACTCGGCACCTGCCGCGAAGGCAACCCACCCGATTCCGCGCCACCGTCTCCGAGTGACTCGTCCCGCCCGTCAACGCTCATCGCGGAAAGCCCCCGCCGCCTGCACCCTCGGACCCGAACATCGGGAAAGGGTGCCACAGGGACCCACCGCTGTTACCCGGAGGAACGGACCAACCACTCGTCCGTGGGGACTTGCCGCACCGGAGCGCTAGCGTTCACCCGTCAGGGGAAGGCTCAATCGACTTTCCCTGACGGAAGTTGACGAAAAGCGCGGAATGCCCCCATGCGTGAAGTCGTCGAGCATCCCTATGCGAACGGGGGCACCCGCGCCGCGCCCAGGCGTCTCACACCGCAGGACGGGACCGCAGCCCCTCCAGCAGGATGTCCAGCAACCGTGCCGAGGCCGCCGCCTGCTGAGCCGCGTCCGGCAGCGAGGGCGCCGCCGTGGCTATCACCAGCAGAACGTCCGCCACCGTCACGTCCGTGCGCAGCTCGCCCGCCGCGCGCGCCCGCTCCACGAGCTGGCCCACGACCTCGAGCAGCTGGGTCGCTCCGGCGTCGTCGGCCGCCACGGCCTCCTCGACGTACGCCGGCCGCTGGTCCACGAGGCGCTGATCCACGACCCGCAGGTCGGGAGAGACCGGCTGGGTCCGCTGCTGCGGCACCCGCGCCTCGTCGAGGACCGTGCCCTCGTCCGCGACACCCACCCGCAGTATCTGCGGCGGCAGCAGGCGCCCCGCGCCCGAGGCCACCGACGTCCGCAGGAAGCGCGAGAGCGCCGACCACGGCTCGTCCTCCTGCCCGAGCGCCGACCGCGCCTGGTCGGTCAGCCGGGAGGTCTCCTCCTCGGCTATCCGCCGGACCAGGACGTCCTTGCTCGGGAAGCGCCGGTACACCGTGCCGACACCGACCCGCGCGCGCCTAGCCACGTCCTCCATCGGCGCGCCGTACCCCAGCTCGCCGAAGACCTCACGCGCCGCGCGCAGTACGTGCTCGAGGTTGCGCTGTGCGTCCACGCGCAGCGGTGTCGATCGCGATGCGTCCCCCGCGCCACGTCCGTTCCCCGCTGCCGCTCCGACCGAGCCGCCGGATGTGATGGCAGACGCGGAAGTCCAATGAGATTCCTGAATATGCATAAGTGTTCCCCCGGTAATGACGTCTCCCCCCGGAGACTCTCCCCGTCATTGACAGCCGGAGCGTGCGGAACAGCCTTCGTCCGTACGGACCCCGCCGTACGGACCCCGTCGAGCGCATCCCCCTACACCCCGATGACACACGAACATAGTTGAGTGGGGGTCAATTCAGAAGGGGCAGGTTCCGCACGGAGCGCCCCCCGATCGGAGTACGGGCCGCTTACGTCCCGATTGCGCCCCACTCTCCTACCCCGATCATACCTGCTGACCTGCGAACTTCCGCCGTACTCCGGCAAACCGGCCGCCGCTGCGCGTCTCGGGTGGCCGGTCACACAAATTGTCCGGGCTGTGGACAAACTCCGGAAGCCGTTGCGTCATGGGTGAGTGAAGGAACGTGCGCGCATTCTCGTTGTCGGCGGCGGCTACGTCGGGATGTACACCGCCCTGCGTCTCCAGCGGAAGCTGAAACCGGAGCTCAGGCGGGGCGACGTCGAAATCGTCGTGGTCACGCCAGACCCCTACATGACCTATCAGCCGTTCCTGCCCGAGGCGGCGGCCGGCTCCATCTCACCCCGCCATGTCGTCGTACCCCTCCGACGCGTCCTGGACCAGTGCCGGGTCGTCATCGGCGAGGCCACGGCGATCGACCACGCCAAGCGCGTGGCCACCCTCACCACCCTCGCCACCGAGGAGGAGGGCACCGAGCCCGAACAGCTCCCGTACGACGAACTCGTGCTGGCCCCGGGCTCCATCTCGCGCACCCTCCCGATCCCCGGGCTCGCCGAGTACGCCATCGGCTTCAAGACCGTCGAGGAGGCCATCGGCCTGCGCAACCACGTCATCGAGCAGATGGACATCGCCTCCTCCACCCGCGACCCCGCGATCCGCGACGCCGCCCTGACCTTCGTCTTCGTAGGCGGCGGTTACGCCGGAGTGGAGGCCCTCGGCGAACTCGAGGACATGGCCCGCTACGCCGCGCGCTACTACCACAACGTCAAGCCCGAGGACATGAAGTGGATCCTCGTCGAGGCCTCGAACCGCATCCTCCCCGAGGTCGGCGAGGAGATGGGCAAGTACACCGTCACCCAGCTGCGCCGCCGCAACATCGACGTTCGCCTGGAGACCCGCCTGGACTCCTGCGCGGACCGGGTCGCCGTACTCAGTGACGGTGCCCGCTTCCCGACACGTACGGTCGTGTGGACCGCGGGTGTGAAACCGCACCCCATCCTCGCGGCCACCGACCTGCCGCTGAACGAGCGCGGCCGCCTGAAGTGCACGCCCGAGCTGACCCTCGACGGCGTCACGCACGCGTGGGCCGCGGGAGACGCCGCCGCCATCCCGGACGTGACCGCGGAGGAGCCCGGCAAGGAGACGGCCCCGAACGCCCAGCACGCCGTGCGCCAGGCCAGGGTCCTCGGCGACAACATCGTCCACTCCCTGCGCGGCGAGCCCCTGGAGACGTACTCCCACAAGTACGCGGGCTCGGTCGCCTCCTTGGGACTGCACAAAGGCGTCGCCTACCTCTACGGACGCAAGGTGAAGGGCTACCCTGCCTGGTTCATGCACCGCACGTACCACCTGAGCAGGGTGCCCACGTTCAACCGCAAGGCCCGCGTGCTCGCCGAATGGACCCTCTCGGGACTCTTCAAGCGTGAGATCGTCTCCCTGGGTTCGCTCGAACATCCCCGAGCGGAGTTCGAACTCGCGGCCGGTGGAAAGCCTCCTCAGGACCCGAAGGGGTCGTCCTGACCGGACCCAGGAACTCCACCGACAGGACCGGCGTCTGACGGATGTCGGTCCTGTCGGACACACTGGTCCACGACCATGGGCGGGCCGACCGCTCGCCCTTCAAAAATCACGAGGCCTGTCCCACAGTGAACTTCACGCGCTGGAGCGCCCGGCTCCCCGGAACGCAGCGCCGCGCCGCAGCGCGGAACGAGCACGCGGTCCCCCCGGAGGGTTCCGTGCCCGCGGCACGCGCCGAGCGGCTGACCGAAGGCGACGTCGACCCGGACGCCGACGCCCCGCCCGTGCCCGCCGTCGACGAACTGCCGGTCCGCGAGGTCCTCGACCGCATCCCGGGCCTCGTCGCCCTCGTGCACGGCCCCGAACACCGCCTCGCGTACCTCAACGACGCCTATGTGGCCGCCTTCGGCGTACGCCCGGTCGGCGCGCCCGCGCGCGATGTGCTGCCCGAGCTGGACGAGGTCGGCCTGCTGCCGCTCCTCGACCAGGTCCTGCGCAGCTCCAAGCCGCGTACGGTCAAGTCCCGCAAGGCACCCGGCGGCCGCTCGTACACCTTCACCTGCACACCCGTCCCCGTCCCCGTCGACGGCTCGGCCACCCCCGAAGGGGGTGGCGTACTGATCTTCGCCGCGGACGTCACCGACCACGCCGAGGCCGCCGAGCGGCTGCGCGCCAGCGAGCGCCGGCAGCGCGAGACAGCGGTCACCCTCCAGCGCTCCTTGCTGCCCCAGGAACTCGAGGAACCCGACGACCTGCGCGTCGCCGCCACCTACCATCCCGGCGGCACGGAGGCCGCGGTCGGCGGCGACTGGTACGACGTGATCACCCTCGGCGGCGGCCGCACCGCCCTCGTCATCGGCGACGTCATGGGCCGCGGTGTCCGCGCGGCGGCCGTCATGGGCCAACTCCGCACGGCCGTCCGCGCGTACGCCCGCCTGGACCTGCCTCCGCACGAGGTCCTCCAGCTCCTGGACGGCCTCGCCATGGAGATCGACGCCAACCAGATCGCCACCTGCGTGTACGCGGTCCACGACCCCAACGAGGGCCGCCTGGTGTACGCCTCCGCCGGCCACCTCCCGATCCTCGTACGCGACGAGAGCGGCATCGTCCTGCGCGCCGACGAGCCCACCGGGCCCCCGCTCGGCACGGGCGGCTGGATGCACTCCTCCGGCTCGGTGCCGCTCGGCCCCGGCTCCACTGCCGTGCTCTACACCGACGGACTGGTCGAGCGCCGCGACGCGGACCTGGACGAGGGCATCGAGTCCCTGGAGCGAGCCCTCGCGGGCGCCACGGGCACGCCCCAGGTGGTCTGCGACCGCCTGGTCCGCTCGGCGGGCGTGACGGCCGACCACGACGACGACGTGGCCGTCCTCGTCCTCCAGCACCCCGCCCGCAACGGCCCCGACAGCGAACTCTTCCGAAACGCCGCCCTGGAACTGCTCGGCGGCGTCGAAGCGGCCCCACGCGCGCGTGCCTTCGCCTCCGGCGTCCTCACCAGCTGGCGCTTCCCGCCCGACCTGCACGACCTCGGAGTGCTGGCCGCCAGCGAACTCGTCGCCAACTCCCTCCAGCACGGCACCCCGCCCATGCGCCTCAGACTCCGCCGCACCGACCGCCGCCTGATCGTCGAGGTCACCGACGGCGACGACCATCTCCCACGCCGCCGCCGCGCCGAACCCGCCGACGAGTCCGGCCGTGGCATCGCGATCGTCGCCACCATCGCCTCGAACTGGGGATCGCGCCGCACCCCTGGCGGCGGCAAGGCGGTGTGGTGCGAGTTCGCACTTCCGCGCAGTACCTGAGGACCCAGCCGCGCGGCATCTGGTCGTCCGCCTCCCGCGGTGCTAGTAGCTCACCCATGGCTAGCTCACCCAAGGCAGATGAAATGGGCTTTCAGCTCACAGGCAGCGCCCCCGAGCGCTACGAGGAGTACGCCGCGCCGCTCAACGCGCCGTTCGTCGAGGCGGTGCTGGACGCCGTGGACCTGTGTCCAGGCCACCAGGTCCTCGACCTCGCGTGCGGCACCGGCTTCGCGGCCCGCGGGGCGGCCGCCCGGGTCGGCCCCACGGGCCATGTCGCGGCCGCCGACTTCAACGAGGGCATGCTCAAGGTGGCCGCCGCCAGGGCACCCCGCATGTACCCGGACATCGAGTTCACCCAGGCCCCCGCCGACCGGCTCCCGTACGCGGACGACACGTTCGACGCCGTCCTCTGCCAACAGGGCGTCCAGTTCTTCCCCGACCTCGGCGCCGCCCTCGTCGAGGCCGCCCGGGTCCTGCGCACCGGCGGCCGGTTCGCCGCCACCGCCTGGGCCTCCTGGGACCGCTCCCCGTACTTCGCCGCCCAGCACCGGGCCATCACCGAGTACGGCGGACCGGCAGCCGAGGCCCACTTCGCCGAGGCCTTCTCCTGCCCCGCCGAACTCATCACGGCCGCCCTCATCGAGGCGGGCTTCCACGACATCGTCAGCCGCGACGTCACCTTCGACATCACCCTCCCCCCGCTCGCCGACTTCGTCCCGGGCCACCTCTCGGCCGTGTCCTGGGGCCAGGCCATCGAGGACACCGGCGGCCCGGACCGCCTGGCCCAGGCGGCCGCCGCGAACGCCACAGCCCTCGCCGACCGCACGAACCCGGACGGCACGGCGACCATCCCGTTCACGTCCACGCTGGTGACAGCGGTCAGCTGAAACAGTCCGCCAACGCACGAGACGGCCGTCACCACATCTCATGGTGACGGCCGTCGCACGTCTGTCAGACCTCGGCCCGGACAGACTCCACCGGAGCCCCACCCTGCGCCACAACCCGGCTCTTCACCAGCGAAGGCTGATTCTGTAGGGGCGTGAGCTGCCGCCCGAGCCGCACCGCCAGGAACGTGATGCCCAGCGAGAACAGCAGAAACGTCACGATGTACGGAGCATGCAGCGAGGCCCCCATCGGCCCGCCCACCGCCGGACCGACCGCCAGCGCCAGCTGCTTCACCAGAGCGAAGGCGGAGTTGTACTGCCCCGCCATGCCGCTCGGCGCCAGATCCGCCACAAGTGGCGCCACGGTCGGCGACAGCATCGCCTCACCGAGCCCGAACAGCGCGTACGTCGAGACGAACGCCGCCGTCGCCATGGCCTGGCTGCCGTGCCCGAGCCCCGCGTACCCGGCGGTGACCCACGCGACGGCCCAGATCAGCCCCACGCTCGCGATCACCCGCGACCGCTTCCGCCGCTCGACGAACTTCAGCACCGCGAACTGCGCGATCACGATCACCGCAGTGTTCGCCGCGAGCGCCGTACCGAGCGCGGAGGTCGAGATCCCGGCCGCCTCGACGCCGTACGCACTCAGCCCCGACTCGAACTGCCCGTAACAGGCGAAGAACAGCACGAACCCCAGCACACCCAGTTGCACCATGGCCCGATTACCGAGCAACTGCTTCCAGCTACCGCCCGCGGCCCGGGGCGCGCCACCCTCGATCCTCGGCGTGCGCGGCATCCGTACGGTCGAGATGACCGCGACGAGCAGCAGGAACATCGCCGCCTCGATCGTGAACAACAACGTGAACGAACCGGCCCGCGAGGCGTCGACGAGATGCCCCCCGATCAGCCCACCGACACCGAGCCCCAGGTTCTGCAGAAAGAACTGCGTCGCGAAGGCCCGCGACCGGGTGTCAGCCGTCGAACAGTCCACGATCATCGTCGCGAGCGCCGGCTGCATCACGGCCTGCCCGGCACCGAGAGCGGCCGCGGACAGCAGAACGGTCGTCGAACTGCTCGCCAGCCCGAAGCTCAGCGCCCCCACGGCGGCAGCGATCAGGGCGACGACCAGCACCGGCATCGGGCCCCGCCGGACGATGGCCCGCCCGGCGAACGGCAGCACGACGAGCGCGGCCACGGCGAAGACGGTGAGTACGAGACTCGCCGTCACAGCACCGAGATCCCGCACCTGCGCCACATAGACGTACAGATACGGGACGGTAAAGCCGAGCCCGAACGCGCTGAGCGCGTTGCCCACATGGATCCGGCGCATCTCCGCGCCCATCGCCCTGGTCACGTTCACCTGCCTTGGTAGGGGAAGCCTTTCGCTCGCCTCAGGAGTTAGAGGTGAAGACTTCGAAGCTAAAGTTAGAAGATAAACAGTACATCTCGAAGGACTTCAACGCCAAGCGAGGGCATGCCATACTGCGCCCATGGGCGACACCCCCGGCGTCGGCGAGCCGACACTCGAAGAGCAGATCGCCGCGTACCAGCGCGAGTTCCAGGACCTCGACCCCCAGGTCGAGAAGATCGTCTCGGCCCTCGGCCGCCTGAACCGCCGCATGAACGTCGCCTACGGCCGCCAGACCGCCACTCTTGGCATGAGCAACGCCGAGTGGGAGGTCCTCAAGGCCCTCGTTCTTTCCGGCGCCCCCTACCGCATGGGGCCGAGCGACCTCGCCAAGCGCCTGGGGCTCACCCCGGCCGCGATGACCCACCGGATCGACCGCATGGTGGCGGAGGGCCTGGTCACCCGGGAACGCGACGAGTCCAACCGCGTACGCGTCATCGTCGAGCTCACCAAGGAGGGTCGCGGGAAGTGGCAGGAGGCCATGCGCCTCTCCACCGTCTTCGAGGAGGACCTGCTTCAGGACCTCTCCGCGGAGGAGCGCGCAGTCCTGGGAGAGGTCCTGACCCGCCTCCTCCGCCGCGTGGAGCACGCCCAGCCGGACGCCGGCGGCCGGCTCACCGACCTTGACTGAGACCGGAGTTGGGGCCTGAACATCCGGCGCCCCCTGGTTTGCCGGATGGCCTCCTTGGGGAGACTTGACACTCCCCTGGCGGATCCGTAAGGTTCTTCGAGTTGCCGCGGAGCCGTAACGGTTCTGCGACAGCACCTCCGCCGCAGAAGCGGCACACCAAACCATCAGCGCGATCTCCCAACGGGATCGAATTCGGCGTGCCCGAATTCCATTCGATTTGGGAGCGGTGGCTCCGATTAGGAACTGCCGAGAGGATCCGCTAAAGTTTTGGACGTCGGAACGGCCCAACAGCCGGGAAGACAAACCCAGTTGACTGGGAGTCAGGCCCGAAAGGATCTGATAGAGTCATCACCGCCGGAAAGGGAAACGCGAAAGCGGGAACCTGGAAAGCACCGAGGAAATCGGATACGGAAACGGTCTGATAGAGTCGGAAACGCAAGACCGAAGGGAAACGCCCGGAGGAAAGCCCCGGAGAAGGTTCTGTGGGTGAGTACGAAGGAAGTGTCCGTTCCTTGAGAACTCAACA
>NZ_JBQQCG010000016.1:0-164103 GCF_052245575.1 Streptomyces sp. 2A115
ATCCAGGCGGTCATCGCGCTGGCCCGGCGACGGGCGAGCGTTCTGTGGGCACTGCTGCGTGACGGACGGGTCTTCACCTCCACCCCGCCGGTCACACAAGCGGCTTGACTTCGTCATTGAGACTCCTAGGCGTGACGGGACGGGGGAGCTGACGGCGGGGCCGGCCGGTGGGGGAGACGTGGTGCATGAGGCCGCGATGGTGTGCGGCGCGACGGAGGCGGCGCGAGGAGGGTATGAGGACGCCGTGGACGGGGCCGGGATCGCGGTGGGTCCCGCGGGCGGCGCAGGGTCTCGTAGTTCGATAACGCAGTTGCGTTTTATAATCGGAGGGAGCCAGGCACGCGTCAAGGACTCATGGCTGGATTGTTATCGTCGGGGCGGTCCGAACCGGTCCCGTTGTGCCGCTCCACAGGAGGTTGATCATTGGCCACGTCCAGGGACCGCTCCCCTTCCACGGCCCCCGCCGCGCAGGCGCTGTGGCCGCTCGGCGGGCTGCCGGAGCCGAGCTCTCCCGGGCGCGAACTGCCCGCGGTGGTGGGCGTCGCGGACCTGCGTGCCACGAACGCCGCGGCCATCCTCGCCGCTGTCCGCTCGACCGATCCGCACCCCCGGCTCTCCACACTGGCCGAGGCAACCAAGCTCTCCCGCCCCACAGTTGAGGCGATCGTCGAGGAACTCACCGACCGCGGCCTCATCGAGGTCGCCCCGGCCGTGTCCGCCCGTGGCCAGCGGTCGCCCGGCCGCCCGGCCCGCCGGTTCCGCTTCCGCCCGCACGCGGGCTTCGTCATCGGCGTGGACGTACGAGCCCGCTCGGTGAGCGCCTGCCTGGCCGACCTCGACGGCCAGGCGGTGGCCGTCGAACGCAAGGCGGTGCGCGCCGACCTGGGCGGCCCGGCCCGCGCCCGCGCGGTGACCGCGGTGGTGCGACGCGCGATCGACCGCTCCGGAGCCGACGTCCGCCGAGTGTGGGCCGCGACGGTGGGCACCCCCGGCCTGGTGGACCGGAGCAACACCCGTATCCGGCAGGCAGACAACCTCAAGGGCTGGGCCGAGGCGGACATCGTCACAACTCTCCGCGACACCCTGGGCTGCCCGGTCGCCGTGGAGAACGACGCCAACCTCGCCGCGCTCGGCGAGCAGTGGCGCGGAGTCGGCGGCGCGGCCGACGAGATGGTCTTCGTCCTGCTCGGCGAACGCCTCGGTGCGGGCGTCATCACCGGGGGACGCCTGCTGCGCGGACACCGCGGTGCGGCCGGTGAGATCGGCTTCATCCGCTTCCCCGGCAGCGCCTCGGCGCAGCCCGGCCTCGAACCCCTGGTCCCGGACGCCGTCGCCCCGGGCCCGGCCGGCCCAGCGCGTCACACCGGTGCCGACATCGTCCGCGGCGCCGCTTCGGGGGATCCGGAAGCGGTCGCGGCCATCACGTCGTACGGGCGGAGGCTGGCCGCCGGGATCGCCCCGGTGCTGCTCGCACTGGACCCGGCGCTCGTGGTGCTGGGCACCAGCCTCTTCCCTGTCCCCGGACTGCTTCCGGCGGCGGAACTCCTCCTGGGTGCCGCCGAGGAGGAAGCCGGCAGTCTCCTCGTCGATCTGCCGCAGTGGCGGCTGTCCGCCCTGGGAGACGAGGCCGTGATCACCGGCGCGGTCCGCTTCGCCCTCTCCTCCGTCGAAGAGGTGCTCCGCACCCGGCCCACCAGCCTTCCGGCCGAGGGTGCGCTCGGCGGGCCCCCGGGCCTGGAGACGAGGCCAGAGCGTTAGCTACTTGCGCCCGAGAAGGACACTCCCGGCGCTGCCGACGTCCGGCCCGCCGACTGCCCGCCCCCGGCGCCGGGTCAGAGGGCGAATGTCTCGGTCAGGCGCACGCTGTAGCCGTCGTCTTCCATCAGGAGGACGGTGACGCCGAAGGGGGACGGGTGGTCCAGCTCCAGCGGGGTGAAGGAGAAGCTGACCGCGGCCTGGATCGGCGGGACCAGCTCGCCGCCCGGTCGCGGGGCGAGCGCGGGAAGCCACTGGGGCTCGGCCGAGGTCCCGTCCTCGGGGGAGCGGGACAGGAGTTGCTCGGAGTAGGGGAACTGGTGGAGGACGTGGCCCTCTTTCGTGGCGTGCACCATGTTCAGGCAGGGCGCCGGGCCGACGACCGGCAGCCCGCAGGCGGTGGCGACGTCATGGGTCTCCCAAGTGAGGACGACTTCGTCGGCGTCGGCCGCCGCGGCGATGTTCGAGAGCTCGGCGATGCCGGTGAGCGCGTCCTGCCCGACCGTGGTGGGGCGTACCCGGATCAGGCCGACCAACTCGCCGCGCACCAGCGGCATGATGACCGGGCGGGGCACCGCTCCCTCGCCCAGGCCCGCGGTGTACGCGTTCTTCATCGATGCGACCAGTGCGTCCCACACCTGCGTGTCCACTGACTTCCCCTCACCCACGGCACGTTCACGGTTGTGCTGACCCTGCCACGGCCGCCGGGCCACCGCCACCGCCACCGGAAGTGACCAGTCCGGAGGGCGAGGAAGGGGCAGGAGGAGAGGCAGCGAACTGGTGCGAAACTGCCGTCATTCCCGTGCACCTCGTCGCCGTGATCGGGAGCACCCCGGCGTCGGCAAGTCCACCCTGTGCCGTGCTGTGGCCGGGTGGCACTGTTGAAGGCCGTGGCGTGGCGTCAGACTTCTTGCCGGACTTCGGCCTCGTCGCGGACGAGGCCGGCGACGTGGTCGGTGATCGTGTCGAGAATGTCGGCCCAGGCCGCGTCGTCGCCGAGAACGAGGAAGTTCAGAGTCAGTCCGTCCGTCATGGCGGCCAGGTAGCGGGCCAGCACGGGGACGGGCACGCGCAGTTCGAAGTTCATGCTGTGCCGGAGCTGTTCGATGAGGTCGCCGTAGGTGTCGGAGTACAGCTCGTACTGCCGTCGTGCCAGATGCTCGAACCCCGGCTGGCGCAGGGCGTACTGCGTCAGTTCGTACGTGAGCATGTGCTCGCCGGGATGGGCGGACACATGGTCCCAGTAGGCCTGGAAGCCGGCCCGGACAGTCTCGCGAAGGGTGGACTTCGGCCGGATCGCTTCCTTCACCACCGTGACGTAGTCATCGGTGATCGTGGTGATGACGGACTCGATCAGGGCCTGCTTGGAGTCGAAGCAGTAGTGGAAGACGCTCAGTGACACGCCCGCCTCGGCGGCGATGGACCGGGTCGTCGTCCTGGAGACACCGTCTCGGGTCATCGCGCGGATCGCAGCTTCGGTCAGCTGCCGACGCCGCTCGGCCGACGGCATCCGGGCCATGTGGGTTTCCTTCGCTTTCGTGTCCCGCAGGGGGAGGCGGCCGGGGGGGGGGGGGGGGGATCAGAAGACCTGATCCGGCCGCCCCGGCCTGGACCCTACCTCGGTGCTGTCAGTTGCTGTAGACGCCCACTTCCTGGAGGGAGTAGCCCCATTCGGTGCCGCGATCCAGCCCGTGGACGCGGACATAGCGGGCCGACACGCCGGTGAAGCTAGCCGTGTCCAGGCCGCCGTCACCCGTGGTCGTGGACCATACGGACCGCCAGTTCGTGCCGTCGGTGGAGAGCTCGACGCGATAGGCCTTCCCGTAGGCACGCTCCCAGTCGAGGGTGACGCGCTTGACGAGACGTGCGGACCCGAGGTCGAGGCGGAGCCACTGGTCGTCGCTCCAGTCGCTCGCCCAGCGGGTGCCCGTGTCGCCGTCCACGGCCCTGCCGGGGGCGTAACTGGTGAACGGGTTCGACTCCGAGGAACTGGCCGACACGGACGAGCCGTTGGCAAGGTTGACCCCGGCCTTGTGGTTCTCGGACGCCCCCCAGGTGCCGAGGTAGGACTCGGCGCCCCGCAGGAGGTCGTCCACGACGCCCTGGCCGCCGACGAGCCGTATGTCCTCCACCCAGTCCGGGACCAGGCCGTAGTGCGCGGCGCCGTCGGTGTTGAGGTTCCAGGTGCGCTCGCCGGTGGTCTGCTTGTCGAGGACGGCACTGCCGTCGGCGCTGCGGAAGGGGTACTGCACGGGGTTCGGGGTGTCCGCGCCCCGGGGGGCCGGCCAGCCGCCGATGCCGTTCATGTCGGTGCCGTAGCCATAGCCGACGTTGTACTTGTCGCGCAGCGCCTCCGTGCGCTTCGCTTCCTCGACGAAGTCCTCGGAGCCGTGCATGTACTGGGCGATGAAGCCGCCGAGACGGTAGACCCGCTCGGTCCAGTTCAGGTCCATCCAGCTGTGCGAGGAGAGCACACCGGGGTACGACTCGGACTCGAGGATGTCGAGGGCCTGGCCGGTGGCCTTGACGCCCATGTGGTCGATCTCCAGCATCATCTTGCGTTTCATCATGCCGCGTACGGCGTACTCGCCGAGTTCGGTGAGACCGCGGGTGTTGCACTGCGCGTCCCCGGCGTACGACGGGACCTCCACACCGTCCGGCAATTCCTTCTCCGCCTCGGGTGCCGCCGCGCCCCCGATGGGGTTGTCGTGCTGCGGACCGGTGCACTTCTCCGTCTGCCAGAAAGTGCCGGTCGACAGGAACTGGCCGACGTTGATCGCCGTACCGAGACCTTCCTCGTCGAAACGGACCCCGCACAGGGCATTGTCGAACTTGTGGCACAGGAACATGCTGCGCACGCCCAGCTCGTGCAGCTCGTCCAGGCCGCGGTCGATATCGGCCTTGCTGCACTGCGGAACGTCCAGGATCTGCTTGCAGCCGAACGGCTCGGAGGTCTCGACGCCCAGAATGACGGCCAGTTTGCCCTGCTGGACGACCGAGCGGGCCTGCGCGCTGTCGGTGACGATCCTGAACCAGCCCTTGCCCGTCCCGCCGTACATCTTGTCGATGTACGCCTGCATGTCATACGTCAGCTTCGCCTGCAGGCGGATCGAGGTCATCTCGTCGCAGCCGCGGTCCTTGAAGAAGTAGACCGAGCAGATCACGCCGTTGGTGACCAGGTCGTTGACGAGCACCCGCTGACCGCCGCGCCAGGCCCTTTCGACCCAGGCGTAGTAGTTCTGCTGGTGGGTCATCGAGTCATAGGCCGGCCAGTCCTTGAACGTCGGCCATCCGTCCGGGTCGTGCCTGCCGTCGCCGCCCTTGGTGATGAAGTCGAAGACCGCGAGCGAGCCGTCGGGATAGTGCTCGGGGCAGTCCTTGAGCGCGTCGGCGACCCCCAGTTCGGAGAACGGCTTTCCACAGATGAGCCGGCCGCCGAACGCCTCGTTGGACATCAGGTGGTTGTGCGCGTCGACCAAGCCCCGTACTTGCCCCTGGGGGTCGGTTCCCTTGAAGGGCTCACCGGTGGCATTGATCTGGGAGTCCGGTGCGGGCCGCGCGACCGGGTTCCACCAGTCCGTCTCGGCCGCGGAACTGGACGTGGTGCCGAGCGTCATGGCCATCAGGATGAGGAGCAACGACAGAACCGTGATGGGTTTACGCCTGCGGTGCGGCTGTCCGGTCATGGTCATCCCTCACGTCTTCGGTCGGTGGAGGGCGCAGTCGATGAGCGTGACTGTCAGGGGCGTTGTGACTGTGGGTGACTGTCAGGGGCATGGCGACTCACGATTGATTGTCATGACTCGCACAAGCAATGGGATGAGGATCGCGACTGTCGCAAACAGAGTCAAGAGTCCCGGACAGATGACCTGATGGCCTGGGGGTTGCGCCGAGAGCTGGAAGGCCCGGACTGCTGTGTCGCCGACGCGCTCGGCTTGAAGGCCCGCTGAAACCACCTCGGCCTGAAGGCCCGCCACGACACCGGTACCCGCTTGCGCCGACCGCCGCGCCCAGAGTGCGCCGAGGCCCCCCGTCCTTGGGCGGGGGGCTCTCCGGTCGCTTTGGGGCTCAGTCCTCGTCGTCGAAGGTGACGACGATTTTTTCGGCGGCGCCGGGGGTGGTGGCGAGGAGGAAGGCTTGTTCGACGTCGGTGAAGCGGACGCGGTGGCTGATGAGTTGGGCGAAGCGTTCGTGGTGTTGGGCGAGTTCGGGGGTGACTTCGAAGATTTCTGTGGGGTAGCCCTGGGAGGCGATGAGGGTGAGTTCGCTGCGGAGCATGCCGCCGAGGTCGATGGTGTCGGATTTCTTCTGGACGGCGACCATGACCATTTTGGCGCCCCATTTGGCTGCGGCGATGGTGGCGTTGAAGACGGCGGGGGCGCCGGCGGCGTCGATGTAGATGTCGGTGCCGGCGCGGGGCTGGCCGAGGGCGTTGGCGGCGGGGCCGTGCAGTTCGGTCAGGCGGGCGGTGATGTCTTCGGTGGCGGAGTTGATGACCGCGTCGGCGCCGATGGCGAGGGCGGTCTGCAGGCGTTCGGGGATGACGTCGGCGACCACGACGTGCTGTACGCCGCGGAGTTTGAGCCAGATGGTGGCGCCGAGGCCGATGGGTCCGGCGCCGAAGACGACGACGGTGTCGGTGGGGCCGGCTTGGGAGCGGTTGACGCAGTGGCGGGCGACGGCCATGGGTTCGTTGAGGGCGGCGACGTGGTAGGGGACGGTGTCGGGGAAGACGGCGACGCTCTCGCCGACGGCGGCGTTTTCGATGAGGAGGTATTCGCTCATGGCGCCGTGCTCGCCGCCGCAGCCGATGATGCCGGTGGTGTTGCTGGTGCTTCCCGACGGACGACCTCGCTGTCGATTCCCTACGGAGCGATCATTCGCAATTCCTAATTGGCAGCCGAGTCGTCGTGGGGCGCCGGGCGGCCAATCAGTTGAAGCCACCAGCGGCAAAGCGCTCACAGCCACACCCGGCACCCCTGGGCGGGCCAACCATACGAGGGGCTCACCACGTCCCGCAGAACAACGTAGGGGAAGCGCTCACCGGGACCGCCCGGCCAGCAGACGCAGGCACGCCACCGGGCGGTCCCGCACCGGACGCCGGGCGATCGCCGCGCCCAGAGCGGTCACGGACTCCAGTCGCTGATGGTGCAGGTTCACCACGAAACGGATCAGCCTCTGGTGCTCGTCCGGGAAGAGACCGAGAATCACGCCGGCCTCGCGGAGTGTGGCGCGCGCGGCTTCGGCTGTGGCCGAGACCAGCGCACGGACTCCCGGCAGGTCGTGTCCCTTTTCGAGATCGGAGCGTGTGATGCCGTACCGGTCGAGATCGCTGACGGGCAGGTACATGCGTCCGTCCCGCAGGTCCTCCGCCAGGTCGGTCAGGATGTCCGTACGCTGGCCCGCGTCGGCGAACAGCCGACAGGCGGCGGCGAACTCGGCGCTGCCGCCACCGCGGTGGACGAGCCCCGACGTGATCATCAGGAACGGCCAGCTGAGCTGCTCCACATACCGTTGGTAGTCGGCCTCGGTGGCGAACCCTTGGAAGTCGAGGTCGATCCGCGCACCGGTCAGGTACGAGTCGACCCATCGGTGCGGCAGTTCACGCGCCGACGCGGTGTGAAGGAACGCACGCAGCAACGGATGCCGGGCACTCCCCGAACTCAGCGCCGCACGTACCTGCTCGGCCCACACTTCATAGCGGCGCGTGCGTTCCTGGACCGTTCCCCGGTCACAGATGTCATCGGTGAACGACGCGAACGCGTATCCGGCCAGCACATGAGGCTGGAAGGAGGCGGGCGCCATCAACCGCACCGCCAGATACGCGGCCGGCTCCCTGCGCCGCATGAACCGCGCGACCTTCATGTAGTCGTCCCGCAGTTCGCCCCGGTGCGCGTCCGCCGATTCCAGACAACTCCGCCAGGTTTGCACGCGTATTCCCCATGAGATAGCCAATTGTCATAACGAAAGGGACGCACCGAGTGCCAGTCGAGCCGACTGGGGCCATCGACATCGTGCTGTCCGAACAGGCACTCTACGGCTTGCGTGCCACTCCGCCGAAGCCGCCGACCTCGCGGGGACGGTCGTCCGTGGCGCTGCCGGATTCCGCCGGTCCGGGGCCCCACTGGGCGACGGAGACCAGGCCGGGATCAAGGAGCGCCAAGTCCTTGAAGGAACGGGCGAGTTGATCGTGACGCAGGCGCCCGACGAGGCCGGAGGTTACGTAATTTTCAGAGGCCGTACGACTTCTGCCGCCGCCACAGCCACGCGCTTCACCGGCGCCGGCGCAGCGTGAACGCGGCGCCCGCCGTGATCAGGAGGCCCGCCGTGCCGCCCGCGATGAGGGGCAGGGCCAGAGCACTTCGGCCGTCGTCGGAGCTGGCGGAGGAGACGGCCTCGCCGGGTGCGCTGGTCACGTCGTCGTCCGACGGCTCCACCGGAGTGCCGGTGACGTCGGCCGGGGACTTCGAGGGAGGAGCGGGCTTGCCCGTGACCTCCGCCGGGGCGGGCTTCGTCGGCGGCGCCGCGGGCGTCTCCGTTGCCGGGGCGGCGGCCTCGTCCTGCCCGGCACCCACCTCCTCCTCGGCACCGGAGCCCTCTCCCGCACCAGTGCCCTCCTCGGCTCCGGGGAAGACCACGTCCGAGCAGGAGTAGTACGTGTCCGGCGTGCTCGTGTTCTGCCAGATCGTGTAGAGCAGATGGCGCCCGGTCCGGTCGGACGGCAGCTTCGCCCGGATGCGGTAGGCGCCGTTCACGAGCGCCGGGTCGGTGGCCGTCGCGAAGGGCTGGGACGGCAGGTCCGACCAGGTGAGCGGCTTCGTCGGGTCGTAGCCGTCCTTCGTCAGATACAGCTTGAACGTGCCCGTGTGCGGAATCGTCGACCGGTAGGTGAGCGTGAGGTTCTCCCCCGCGGTGAGCCGTGTCGCGGGCCAGTCGGCGCGGGCCAGGTCGAGGCCCCGGTAGGCGTCGAGTCCCCCACTGCACAGCTCGCCGTCGGGAACGACCTCCCGGTCCCGGCCGCCGACACCGGCGAGGCGCAGGTTGTCGAAGGCGGCGACTCCGGAGGCGATGGCCGCCCGGCAGGCCGCCGACCCCGCCTGCTGCCCGCCGTCGGGGGAGCAGGCCACCACCCGGCTGACCGGATCCGTCGGTGCCCCGTGCGCGGCGGCGGGCGCGGCGGCCCACACCGTGAGCAGGAGCGGGGCCACTCCGACGAGAGCGGCGGTGCGGTGTGAGGTCATGCGGCGGATCTCCTCCTCGGCACGGCGTGCGGGGGCAGTCCCGTTGATCCGGTCCGGCCCGCTGCCCCTGAAGTACGGGGAACACGCGACGTCCGTTCAACGCCGCCTCCCACGCCCGCCGTTCGGCACCGCGGTTCAGCACTCGCCCTCTACGACGTGACGTCCGCCCTGGGCCGACCGCTCACCAGCACCACCTCCAGGGTGCGCGGACCGTGCACCCCCTCGACGCGGTCCAGCTCGATGTCGCTGGTCGCCGACGGACCGGAGATCCAGGTCAGCGGGCGGGCCGGGTCGAGGCGCTCCAGGCCCTGGGGCACCGAGGAGACGACCTGGTCGGGAACCCGCACGACACAGACGTGGTGATCCGGGACCAGCGTGATACGGCGGCGGCCCTGGTCCGGGCCGCCGTCCAGCACGATGGTGCCGGTCTCGGCGATCGCCACCGCGCAGGCGGTGATGACGCTGTCCACGCGGTCCAGTTCCGCCGCCGTACTGTCGAGCCGGTCCGGAACACGGGTGACGTCCGTCGCCGCCAGCCAGCCCTCGTCCAGGCCGACCGGTACGAGCACCGACATCGAGCCTCGTGCGGAGAGCAGCCCGGCGATCACCTCTGCCAGTCCGTCGGTGTCGCAGCGGTGCACGATCGCCCGATAGTCCGCCAGGTTCTCGGCCAGCAGCTCGACCGTCTCCTCGACACTCCGGTCCCCGTGCTCGCGCAGATACCCGCGCTCAAACGCCTGGTCGTACGGCGTGTCGTCCCGTGGGACATCGGCGAGCGCGCGCCGCACCCGGGCCAGGATCAGCTCTCTGCTGCTCACTTCGCGTCCTTTCCGCCGTTCGTACGTTTCCACCAGTCGCGGAAGGGCTCCGCCGGTACCGTCGGCAGATCACGGGTGCCGCTCCACGCCTTGCCGGGCCCGGGCAGCGTCCGCGGATGGAAGCGGCGCGTCCGGGACGCCAGCCGCTGGCCGGTGCGCAGCGCGCCCGGGTGGCTGAAGGCCCAGCGTGCGGCACGCATCGCCGCCCGCTCGGCGGCGTGGCCCTTCGCGGGCTTCAGCACGACCTTGGCCCCGTCCCGGGTCGCGGGACCGCCCTCGACGACCCGTTCCCGCAGGTGCACCAGCACCTCCGGGATGTCGATGGCGACCGGGCACACGTCGTAGCAGGCCCCGCACAGCGACGACGCGTACGGGAGTGACGCGTCGATCTCGCTTTCCGTGCCCCGGAGTTGAGGGCTGAGAATGGCGCCGATCGGGCCAGGGTAGACCGAGCCGTACGCATGGCCGCCGGCCCGCTCGTACACCGGGCAGACGTTGAGACACGCCGAGCAGCGGATACAGCGCAGGGCCTGGCGGCCGACCTCGTCGGCCAGCGTGTCGGTGCGGCCGTTGTCGATCAGGACCAGGTGGAAGGTCTGGGGGCCGTCCTCGTCGGTCGTGCCCGTCCACGTGGAGGTGTACGGGTTCATGCGCTCGGCCGTCGAGGAGCGGGGGAGCGTCTGGAAGAAGACCTCCAGGTCCTGCCAGCGGGGCACGATCTTCTCGATGCCCACGACCGAGATCAGCGTCTCGGGGAGGGTGAGGCACATACGGCCGTTGCCCTCGGACTCCACGACGACCATCGTGCCGGTCTCGGCGACCATGAAGTTGGCGCCGGAGACGCCGACCTTGGCGCGCAGGAACTTCTCGCGCAGGTGGAGGCGTGCGGCTTCCGCCAGCTCAGCCGGCGTGTCGGTCAGGCCCTCGGGAGCCGGGCGGCCCCACTCGCTCATCTCGCTCGTGAAGATGTCGCGGATCTCGCCGCGGTTGCGGTGGATGGCCGGGACGAGGATGTGGGACGGCCGGTCCTTGCCCAACTGCACGATGAGTTCGGCGAGATCGGTCTCGTAGGCGTTGATGCCCTCGGCCTCGAGTGCCTCGTTGAGGCCGATCTCCTGCGTGGCCATCGACTTGACCTTGACGACCTCCGTCTCGCCGGTCGCCTTGACGAGATAGGTCACGATCCGGTTGGCCTCGTCCGCGTCGGCGGCCCAGTGCACGGTGCCGCCGGCCGCCGTGACGGACTCCTCCAACTGGACGAGATACCGGTCGAGATGACGGAGTGTGTGGTCCTTGATCTGCTTGCCGGCCTCGCGCAGCTCGGCCCAGTCGGACACCTCCGCGACCGCGGTGGCACGCTTGGCGCGGATCGTGTGGGTGGCGTGGCGCAGGTTGCCGCGCAGCGTCTGGTTGTGGACGGCTTCGTGCGCGGCCTTCGGGAAGGACGGCATGCCGACGAAAGTGCCACCGCTCATGCGCTCGGCTCCTCTCCACTTCCGCTGTTCCCGCTCATACCAGCGGCTCCTCTTCCGTGCTCGCCAGGATCTCCGCGATGTGCACCGGCCGCAGGTCCGTCCTGAGCCGGGTCATGGTGCCCCCGATGTGCATGAGACAGGAGTTGTCGGCGGCACACAGCACCTCGGCGCCCGTCGACTCGGCGTTACGCACCTTGTCGGCACCCATCGCCGCCGATACATCGGAGTTCTTGACGGCGAACGTGCCGCCGAAGCCGCAGCACTCGTCGGCGCCGGGCAGCTCCTTCAGCTCAAGTCCCTTGACGGACTGCAGAAGCCGGCGAGGCCGGTCGCCGAGGCCCAGGCTGCGCAGGCCGTGACAGGTGGGGTGGTAGGTGACGGTGTGCGGGTAGTACGCGCCCACGTCCGTCACGCCCAGCACGTCCACCAGGAACTCCGTGAGCTCGTACGTCTTCGGCACGACCGGCGCGAGCGTGGCCGCGAGGGTGTCCCCCCGGCCCTCGGCGCGCGCTCGCTCGCCCATCCTCGGATACAGCTCCCGCACCATCGCGCCGCACGACCCGGAAGGCGTCACGATCGCTTCGTACTCACCGAATACATCGGAGAAATGCCGAGCCAGCGGCTCGGCCTCATGCCGATACCCGGTGTTGTAGTGCGCCTGCCCGCAGCACGTCTGCGCCATCGGGAAGTCGACGTCGACGCCCAGCCTGGTCAGCAGTTTCACCACTGCGCGGCCGGTATCCGGATAGAGCGTGTCGTTGACACAGGTCAGGAACAGGGCGACACGCATCGCAGCTCCTTGGGATCGATCATCGGATGAGTGCAGGGTACGCGGCGAGGCGCTTTGCTGGAATGAGGTGCGTCGACCGCGGGGCGTTTGTGCCTGGGCGCGCCCCGCGGCGGAGCCGCAGATCGATAGCGCACCGCGCCCCTCAGAGGCGCGGGTGCTGGGGCGGGCTTCTGTGTCATCGCCCGGCGAGTCGGGCTTCGGCCGCCTGCCATGCCGCGGTGGTGCCCCGTGGCTCGTACCGCTCCAACGGCTGCGTACGGACCAGCAGTTCGCGCATCGACGCACGGTCGCCGACTTGGCCATGTGCCCGGGCCTGAACGAGGATGTTGCCCAGCGCCGCCGCCTCCGCCGGGCCCGCCACGACCGGCAGGCCGCAGGCGTCGGCGGTCAGCCGGCACAGCAGGGCGTTGCGGGTGCCGCCGCCGACGATGTGCACGACGTCGACCGGGTGGTCGGCGAGCGACTCCGCCTCGCGGATCGCCCGGCGGTGGGCGAGCGCGAGCGAGTCGAGGATGCAGCGCGTGATCTCGGCGGGCGACTCCGGTACAGGCTGCCCCGAGTCTCGGCAGGCCTCGGAAATCCGGGACGGCATCCGGCCGGGGGCCAGGAAGGTCGCGTCGCCGGCGTCCACGACGGACCGCAGTGGCGGGACCTCGGCAGCCTCCCTCAGCAATATGGACAGGTCCGGGCTGCCCCATTCCCGTACGCACTCCTGAAGCAGCCACAGCCCCATGATGTTCCGCAAATAGCGGACTGTCCCGTCCAGGCCCAGCTCGTTGGTGAAGTTGGCCGAGCGGCTCGCCTCGGTGAGGACGGGCGCTTCCAACTCCAGGCCCGCGAGGGACCAGGTGCCGGTGCAGATGTAGGCGAAGCGTTCGTTGCCCACGGCCGGCACGGCGGCCACCGCGGAAGCGGTGTCGTGCGAGCCGACGGCAGTCACCGGCACCGGGCCGGTCAGCCCGGTCTCGTCCAGCACGCGCTGCTGGAGGAGACCCGCCGGATCGCCGGGACGCCGCAGGGGGGCGAACAGCTCCAGGTCGATGCCGAGGCGTGCCGCGACATCATGCGACCAGTCGCGGGTGCGCGGGTCGATCAGCTGGGTGGTCGAGGCGTTGGTGAGCTCGGTGCCGGCCTCGCCCGTGAGCCAGTACGTCAGTAGGTCGGGGATGAGCAACAGGCGGCTCGCGTGCGCCAGTTGGGCCGACGAACGGGCCGCCACCAGCTGGTACAGCGTGTTGAAGGGCGCGTACTGGAGCCCGGTCGCGGCGTACAGCTCGGCGGCGGGCACGGTGGCCCACACCTTCTCCGCGACGCCCTGCGTACGGGTGTCCCGGTAGTGCACCGGGTTGCCGAGCAGCGCCCCGTCCGCGTCGAGCAGGCCGTAGTCCACGGCCCAGCTGTCGATGCCGACCGAGTCGAGCCGTCCACCGCAGTGGGCGCCCGCCGCGCGCAGCCCGTCGAGAATGCCCCCGTACAGGGAGAGGATGTCCCAGCGCAGGCCCTCGGGGACCCGGACCGGCCGGTTCGGGAAGCGGTGCGCCTCGGTCAGTTCCAGCGACTCGGGGCCCACGCGGCCGACCATGACGCGCCCGCTGGACGCGCCGAGGTCGACCGCGGCGTACGACTTCACAGCGGTCACCCGCGTCACCGGAGGAACGCGGCGGCGACGCCGGCGTCGACCGGGACGTGCAGACCGGTGGTGTGCGTCAGGTCGCCGCCCGTCAGGGCGAAGACGGCGTTGGCGACGTGCTCGGGCAGTACTTCGCGCTTGAGGATGGTCCGCTGGGCGTAGAACTCGCCGAGCTTCTCCTCTTCAATGCCGTACGTGGCCGCGCGCTGAGCGCCCCAGCCGCCCGCGAAGATCCCGGAGCCGCGGACGACTCCGTCGGGGTTGACGCCGTTGACCCGGATGCCGTGCTCGCCCAGCTCGGCGGCCAGCAGCCGGACCTGGTGGGCCTGGTCGGCCTTGGTCGCGGAGTACGCGATGTTGTTCGGACCGGCGAAGACGGCGTTCTTGGACGCGATGTAGATGATGTCGCCGCCCAGCCGCTGCTGGACCATCACCCGGGCCGCCTCGCGCGAGACGAGGAACGAGCCGCGGGCCATGATGTCGTGCTGGAGGTCCCAGTCCTTGGCGGTGGTCTCGAGGAGGGGCTTGGAGATGGAGATGCCGGCGTTGTTCACGACGAGGTCGACGCCGCCGAAGGCGAGTACCGCCACCTTGAAGGCTTCGGTGATCTGCTCCTCGGAGGTCACGTCGACGGTGACGGCGGCGGCCTTGTCGGGACCGCCCAGCGCCGAGGCGACCTCGGACGCGTTCTCCCCGTTCAGGTCCGCGATGACCACGCAGGCACCCTCGGCCACCAGCCGCTCGGCGATCGCCTTGCCGATACCGCTGCCCGCACCCGTCACCAGCGCCACACGGGTGGCGAGCGGCTTGGGCTTCGGCATCCGCTGGAGCTTGGCCTCCTCGAGAGCCCAGTACTCGATGCGGAACTTCTCGGACTCCTCGATCGGCGCGTACGTCGAGACGGCCTCGGCACCGCGCATCACGTTGATCGCGTTGACGTAGAACTCGCCGGCCACACGCGAGGTCTGCTTGTCCTTGCCGAAGGAGAACATGCCGACACCGGGGATCAGCACGATCGCCGGATCCGCGCCGCGCATCGCGGGGGAGTCCGCGTCGGCGTGCCGCTGGTAGTAGGCCGCGTACTCCTCGCGGTACTCGGCGTGCAGTTCCTTCAGCCGGGCGATCGCCTCGGCGAGCTCCGCCGTCGGCGGCAGGTCGAGGACGAGCGGCCTGACCTTCGTACGGAGGAAGTGGTCCGGGCAGGAGGTGCCGAGGGCGGCGAGACGCGGGTGCTCGGCGCTCGCGAGGAAGTCGAGGACGACCCCGGAGTCGGTGAAATGGCCGACCTGAGGCCGGTCCTGGGAGGCCAGCGACCGGATCACCGGCGCGAGCGCCGCGGCCCGGTCCCGGCGCTCGCCGGCGCCGAGAGCCGCGTACCCCTCGATGACCGGACCGAAGGGCTCGGGCTTCCCGCGCTCGGCGAGGAAGGCCTCGGCGGTACGGATGATGTGCAGCGAGTTGCGCTCGCACTCCTCCGACGTGTCACCCCACGCCGTGATGCCGTGGCCGCCGAGGACGCAGCCGATGGCCTGCGGGTTGGCCGCCTTGACCGCCGCGATGTCCAGGCCGAGCTGGAACCCGGGCCGACGCCACGGCACCCACACCACGCTGTCACCGAAACACTCGGCCGTCAGCTTCTCACCGTCGGCCGCGCAGGCCAGCGCGATACCGGAGTCGGGGTGCAGGTGGTCGACATGGGCGGCGTCCACCAGCCCGTGCATCGCCGTGTCGATCGACGGAGCCGCCCCGCCCTTGCCGTGCAGGCAGTAGTCGAACGCGGCGACCATCTCGTCCTCGCGCTCCACCCCCGGGTACACGTCCGTCATCGCCCGCAGCCGGTCCAGCCGCAGCGCGGCGAGACCGGACTCGGTCAGGGTGCCCAGGTCGCCGCCCGACCCCTTCACCCACATCAGCTCGACGTCGCCGCCGGTCACGGGGTCGGTGTCGGTGCCCTTCGCGGACGTGTTGCCGCCCGCGTAGTTGGTGTTACGCGGATCGGCGCCGAGCCGGTGCGAGCGGGCCAGCAGAGCGGCGGCTTCGGGATGGGGTGCCATGTTCCTAGTCCTTAGAAGAGTGTGTACGTGTGTTCAAGGGGCGAGGAGAGCGCCCCTTCAGCGGCGCGGGAGCGGGGCGCGCCCCGTCAGGGGCGCGGGACTGTGACATATGCGGCTCCGCCGCGTGGGCGCGACCAGCCCCATGCGGCCCGCAGCCCGCAACGGTCCTCGCGTGCCAGACGAGACGCAGCGATCACGCCCCCCATCCAGCCTGCTGTCCGCCCACCCGCTCCTCAGCGATCTTCTCCGCCCACCCGGAACGGCGATACGCGGTGATCGGGTCACCATCCAGCCCCAGCTCCCCCCGAACCTCCGCCACCAACGGCCGCACGTCCGTGTTGTACGCGTCCATCACCACGGCATTGGCCCCGAGCACGTCACCGGACCGCTGCGCCACCGCCAAGGCTTCCGCGTCGACGAGCAGTGCCTTCGCGGTGGCCTCCTGGACATTCATCACCGAACGAATGATCGCCGGGATCTTCGCCTCGATGTTGTGGCACTGGTCGAGCATGAACGCGACGTCCGGCGTGAACCCACCCCCACGAATCACCTCGTACATGATCCGGAACAGCTGGAAGGGATCGGCCGAACCGACCATCAGGTCGTCGTCCGCGTAGAAGCGCGAGTTGAAGTCGAACGCTCCGAGCTTCCCCTCCCGCAGCAGCGTGGCGACGATGAACTCGATGTTGGTGCCCGGAGCGTGGTGCCCGGTGTCGACGACGACCTGCGCCTTGGGGCCGAGCTTGAGGCAGTGCGCGTACGCCGTACCCCAGTCCGGGACGTCCGTCGTATAGAAGGCGGGCTCGAAGAACTTGTACTCCAGCAGCATTCGCTGGTCGTCCCCGAGCCGCTCGTAGACCTTCGCCAGACCCTCGGCGAGCCGGTCCTGGCGCTCGCGGATGTCGTCCTGACCGGGATAGTTCGTGCCGTCCGCGAACCACAGCTTCAGGTCCTTCGAACCCGTCGCGTCCATGATGTCGACGCACTCGATCAAGTGGTCAAGGGCCTTACGGCGCACCGTGGCATCGGGGTGGCAGATGCTGCCGAGCTTGTAGTCGTCGTCCTGGAAAGTGTTGGAGTTGATCGCGCCCAGCCTCAGGCCGCGCTCCTCGGCGTACTTCGCCAGGGCCGCGTAGTCGTCGACCTTGTCCCACGGGATGTGCAACGCCACGGTCGGCGCGACCCCGGTGTACTCGTGCACCTTCGCGGCGTCGTCCAGCTTCTCGAAAGGATTACGCGGGACTCCCGGCTGCGCGAACACCTTGAAGCGGGTTCCCGAGTTCCCGTACGCCCACGACGGCGTCTCGATTGCCTGTGTCTTGAGAGCGGCCTTCACCGCGGCAAGCTCGGTCACTTCAGGGCTCCTGTGACTTCAGTGGTGACATCGGGTCTGAACGCCTTCAGTACGACTGCACTCTGAAACGATTCAGCAGGCTGAAGCTATGAGCCACCCGAAGGGCTGTCAACCCCTCCGGTCAATACGGCTCTCCGTGACTCTGTTGTGACCTTTGGGTATCGAAAATTTCGGTCGGGACCCATTGACGTGACCTGCGTGACCTGCCTAACGTCCCGGCAACCTAGTTGAAACCTTTCACGACGTCGTGAGGCCTCTCCGCCCGCGTCGTTGAGGAGCTCCCATGACCCACCGGTCCGACGCGGGTCCGGCACCCGTGCTGGCACTCAAGGACATCTCGAAGTCCTTCGGTGCAGTACGCGCCCTGCGGGACGTGTCCCTTGAACTGTTCCCCGGCGAAGTGCACGCACTCGCCGGTGAGAACGGCGCGGGCAAGTCGACCCTCATCAAGACGCTCGCCGGCGTGCACCGACCGGATGCCGGTCAGGTGCTGCTCGACGGCGAGCCCACCGTCTTCCACGGTCCCGCCGATGCCCGGGGCGCGGGCATCGCGGTGATCTACCAGGAGCCCACTCTCTTCCCCGATCTCTCGATCGCCGAGAACATCTTCATGGGCCGCCAGCCCCATCGCACGCTCGGCCGGATCGACCACAAGGCCACGCACGCCGCGACCCTGGCCCTGATGAAGCGTCTCGGTGTCGAACTGGACCCCGACCGCCCGGCGCGCGGCCTGTCCATCGCCGACCAGCAGATCGTCGAGATCGCCAAGGCGCTCTCCTTCGACGCCCGCGTCCTGATCATGGACGAGCCGACCGCCGCCCTCACCGGCAGCGAGGTGGCCCGCCTCTTCGGGGTCGTCCGCACCCTGCGCGAGCAGGGCTCGGCCGTGCTGTTCATCTCGCACCGTCTGGAGGAGATCTTCCAGATCTGCCAGAGCGTCACCACCCTGCGCGACGGCGCCCTGATCTCCAGCGAACCGCTGGACGGCATGACCGAGGACGACCTCGTACGCCGCATGGTCGGCCGCGATCTCGACGAGCTCTACCCCAAGCAGGACGTAGAGGCGGGTGAAGTCGCCCTGAGCGTGCGGCGGCTGACCCGCGAGGGTGTCTTCACCGACGTCTCCTTCGACGTCCGGCGTGGTGAGATCGTCGGTCTCGCCGGGCTCGTCGGCGCCGGGCGCACGGAGGTCGCCCGGGCCGTCTTCGGCGTCGACCGCTGGGACGCCGGTGAGGTGGAGATCGACGGACGGACGCTGACGAACGGCGCCCCGTCCACCGCGATGGCTGCCGGGCTCGCCCTCGTCCCCGAGGACCGGCGCGCCCAGGGCCTGGTGATGGACATGTCCATCGAGCGCAACATCGGCCTGACCGGGCTGCGCAAGACGGTCAAGGCGGGCTTCATGGACCGCGGCGCCGAGCGCAGCCGCTCACTCGACTGGGCGGTCAAGCTCCAGGTCAAGTACGCGCGGATCGCCGACACCGTGTCGACGCTGTCCGGCGGCAACCAGCAGAAGGTCGTCCTCGCCAAGTGGCTGGCCACCGGCCCGAAGGTGCTGATCGTCGACGAGCCGACCCGTGGCATCGACGTCGGTACGAAGGCCGAGGTGCACCGGCTGCTCAGCCAGCTGGCCGCCGACGGCGTGGCCGTCCTGATGATCTCCTCCGATCTGCCCGAGATCCTCGGCATGGCCGACCGCGTCCTCGTCATGCACGAGGGCCGCCTCACCGCCGAGATCCCACGCTCCGAAGCCACCGAGGAAACCGTGATGGCCGCAGCCACCGGGAGGGCCGCCGCATGACGGTGACTGCCCCGAACCCCGCCCCCGCCGCCGAGGTGCCCAAGTCCAGCGGCACCCGGCTGGTCGACCGCGTCTTCAAGATGCGTGAACTCGCCATCCTGCTCGTCTTCCTGGTGATGATCGTCATCACCCAGATGGGCAACAGCGAGTTCCTGTCCGAGCAGGGCATCAAGGACCTGCTGCTGAACGCCACGATCCTGATGCTGGTCGCCACCGGTCAGTCGCTGGTCGTGATCACCCGGAACGTCGACCTGTCGGTCGGCTCGACGCTCGGCATCAGCGCCTTCGCGGCCGGTACGTATCTGCAGGGCGGCGGAAACCCCGTCGTCGCGGTGGTCCTCGCGATCCTGCTCGGGATCGGCTGGGGACTGGTGAACGGGCTGCTCGTCAGCCTCGGCCAGGTGCCCGCCCTCGTCGTCACCCTCGGCACGCTCTACATCATCCGCGGCATCGACTCCATCTGGGTCGGCTCCCGGCAGATCACGGCGGCCAACCTCCCGGACGGCTTCATCGACTTCGGCTCCGGCGGCATCTCGGCCGTGCCGTGGCTTGCGATGATCGCGCTGGTGGTGCTGATCGCGACCGCGTACTACCTCAAGCACTTCGGCAGCGGGCGCGAGCTGTACGCGCTCGGCTCCAACCCCGAGGCCGCCCGCCTCGCCGGCATCCCCGTGCGCAAGCGGATCCTGGCCGCGTACACCTTCTGCGGTGCCCTCGCGGGACTCGCGGGCGCGCTGTACCTCGCCCGGTTCGGCAACGTCGACTCCGGCACGGGCAACGGCTACGAACTCACCGTCGTCAGCGCGGTCGTGGTCGGCGGCGTCGTCTTCACCGGCGGCTCCGGCAGCGTCTACGGCGCGGCTCTCGGCGCGCTGCTCCTCACCTCCATCAACAGCGTGCTGCCCGCCCTCGGCGTCAGCTCCGTGTGGGTGCTCGCCATCAACGGCATCCTGCTCATCCTCGCCATCGCGGTCGACCGGATCGTCGCCCTGCGCGTGGCGTCCGCCCTGAAGAAGAGGAACGCCCGCCATGGCTGACTCCGCTCTCGCGCGCGCCGTCCGCTGGGACACGGTCGTCGGCGCCCTCCTCATCGTCGTACTGCTGCTGTCCTTCGGGACCGTGGACGGCTTCGGCAACGCCCTCAACCTGTCCTTCCTGCTCGGCAACACGCTGCCCATCGCACTGATCGCCCTGCCGATGACCCTGCTCGTGGTGTCGGGCGAGATCGACCTGTCGGTCGCCTCCACGGCCGGTCTGTCCGGCGCGGTGATGGGCGCGCTGTGGAACCAGGGCATGACGATCGAGGTGATCATCCCGATCTGCCTGCTCCTCGGCGTGGTGTGCGGGCTGATCAACGGCCTGCTGGTGACGCGGCTCGGACTGCCGTCCCTCGCCGTCACCATCGGTACCCTCGCCGCCTACCGGGGCATCGCGCAGATCGTGCTCGGCTCGGACGCGGTGACCGACTTCCCCACCCAGTACCTGGACTTCGCGGCCGGACGCATCAGCGACACCTTCATCCCGTACGCGTTCCTGCCCTTCCTCGCGCTGCTGGCGATCGCCGTGATCGTGCTGCACGCCACGCCGTTCGGGCGCTCCCTGTTCGCGGTGGGCGCCAACGAGGAGGCCGCGCGGTTCGCCGGCATCCGCGTCAAGCGGCAGAAGCTCATCCTGTTCACCGTGACCGGGCTGATGGCTTCACTGACCGGCATCTTCTGGGCGCTGCACTACGCCAGCGCCCGCTTCGACAACGCCACGGGACTCGAACTCTCCGTCGTGGCGGCCGTACTGCTCGGCGGCATCGACTTCGACGGCGGCAAGGGCACGCTCGGCGGCGCGATCGCGGGAGTCTTCCTGCTCGGCGCGCTGCAGAACGTGATGAGCCTCCAGGACGTCTCCGCCCAGTCGCAGATCGTCGTCACCGGCGTTCTGCTCGTCCTCTCCGTGCTCGGCCCTCGGGTCGCACGTCAGATCTCCGTCGCGAGGGCCGGGCGCAGAGCCGCCTCAGCGCCGGTGTCCAAGGCCCCCACGCCGACCGTGTAAATCCCATCCACGGCCCAGTAACTCCCACCCTGTAGCCCCTCAAACTCACCCTCGTAAGGAAACAGTCATGCGCAAGTCATCGATCCGCCGTACCGGCGTGGCCCTCGCCGCCGTCACCTCCCTCGCCCTCGCCGCCACCGCGTGCGGCGGTACCACCAAAGAGGACGTGAGCAAGGACGGCGCCTCCGCCGCCGCGACCGGCAAGGCCGACGCGGGTGCCGAACTGAAGAAGGGTCTGACCATCGGCTTCCTGCCCAAGCAGGTCAACAACCCGTACTTCACCAGCGCCGACAAGGGCGGCGAGAAGGCCGTCAAGGAGCTGGGCTCCACCTACAAGGAGGTCGGCCCGAGCAGCGCCACCGACACCTCCGGCCAGGTGTCCTACGTCAACACGCTCACCCAGCAGCAGGTCGACGCGATGGCCGTCTCGGCTCAGGACCCGGGCGCCCTGTGCACCGCGCTCAAGCAGGCCATGAAGAACGACATCAAGGTCGTCACCTACGACTCCGACACCAAGGCCGACTGCCGCAACGCCTTCGTCTCGCAGGCCAGTGCCGAGGACCTCGGCCGCACCGAGGTGCAGCTGCTCGCCGAGCAGATCGGTTACAAGGGCGAGATCGCGATCCTTTCCGCCGCGCAGACCGCGACGAACCAGAACGTCTGGATCGACTTCATGGAGGAGGAGCTCAAGGATCCCAAGTACAAGGACATGAAGCTCGTCAAGGTCGCCTACGGTGACGACGACGCGCAGAAGTCCTTCCAGCAGACCCAGGGCCTGCTCCAGGAGTACCCGAACCTCAAGGGGATCATCTCCCCGACCACGGTCGGCATCAAGGCGGCCGCCCAGTACCTGTCCGGCTCGAAGTACAAGGGCAAGGTCAAGCTGACCGGCCTCGGCACCCCGAACGACATGCGCAAGTACGTCAAGAACGGCACCGTCGAGGGCTTCGAGCTGTGGGACCCGGCGAAGCTCGGTGAGCTGGCCGCCCGCACCTCGGTCGCGCTGGTCTCCGGCCAGATCACCGGCAAGGAGGGCGAGTCCTTCAAGGCCGGCGACATGGGCGAGTTCACCATCGGCAAGGACGGCGTGATCAACCTCGGCAAGCCGACCGTGTTCAACAAGGAGAACATCGACCAGTTCAACTTCTAGCCGTCGGGCCCTTGGCCGTTCGACGTCGAGTTGTTCAACTTCCAAGATCCCGGAGGGTCGTTGATGCAGCGCGTGTGTTTCCTGCTGAAGGTCAGGGCGGAACGCCTCGACGAGTACCGCGAGCGGCATGCCGCCGTGTGGCCCGAGATGCTCGAAGCACTCTCGGCCACCGGCTGGCACAACTACTCGCTCTTCCTGCGGGAAGACGGCCTGCTGGTCGGCTACTTGGAGACCGAGGACTTCGCGGCCGCGCAGGCCGGCATGGAGGCCGCCGAGGTCAACGCCCGCTGGCAGGCCGAAATGGCGCCGTTCTTCGAATCGTTGGACGGCGCCAGGCCCGACGAAGCCATGAAACCCCTCACCGAAGTGTTCCATCTGTCTTGACCGCCTTAGCCCGTCCCCTGCCTCGTTCGCCCCCTCCCGCACAGGAGCCCCCCGGACATGAAAAGACGCACGCTGCTGACGGCCGCCCTGCTGAGCACCGTGGCCACCCCCGGCCTCGCCGGTATCGCCCGGGCCGCCGACCCCGGCCCCTCGCTCACCCAGACCGGCAGCACCACGCTCGACAACCAGGCCCTCTTCTTCGTCTCCTACGACGGCCTGGTCAACAACAACTCGTTCCAGAAGAACGGTCTGCTGACCTACAAGGGCTACCAGTACGCCGTCTGGTACACCGCCGACCGCAACGCCGTCGTCGGCCGTCGCGTGTTCGGCTCGAACACCTGGTCCACCGTCAAGGTCGGCCACACCCTCCGGTACAACGACTCGCACAATGTCATCTCCATGGGCATCTCCAAGGTCGACGGCCGGCTGCACCTCAACATGGACTCCCACAGCGACGGCTTCACCTACGTGAAGTCGGTGGCGGGGCTCATGGACAACCCCGCCGGACTGAGCTGGACCACGAGCCGCTTCGGCGCCCCCCAGTCCACGCTCGACGGGCTCGCGCTCACCTCGCAGTTCACCTACCCGCAGTTCGTCTCGACGCCCGAGGGCCGGCTCCAGCTGAGCTACCGCGTCGCCATCTCGGGCAACGGCCGCAACGCCCTCGCCGAGTACGACGGCACGTCCTGGACCAACCTCGGCGAGTGGACCAGCTCCACCGGCACGTACACCAGCGAGCACGGTTCCAGCACGGCCCGCAACATGTACCTGCACGGCATCGACTACGACAAGAACGGCCGCCTGCACTCCTTCTTCACCTGGCGTGAGCAGAACGGCGCCGTGATGTGCAACAGCGGCGGTATCACCAACCACGACACGGGCTACGTCTACTCGGACGACCGCGGCCGCACCTGGCGCAACAACGCGGGCGCCGTCGTCGGCACCACCGGCAGCTCTGACCGGGTCTCCGTCACCGACGCCGGACTGGTCGTCGACGCGCTCAACCCGGACCACTCGCTGATGAACCAGGAGAGCCAGTTCACGGACTCCGCCGGTCAGCCGCACGCGCTCATCAGCTACGTACCCGGCCGCTTCGGCCAGTGCACGACGAACTACGTCAACAACCGCACGGCCAACGGCCGTGTCTTCCACGTCCGCAAGAACTCTTCGGGCGCCTGGCAGAAGACCGAGATACCGGTGCCCCTGAACTCCAGCCAGCGCACCAAGCTCATCCTCGACAAGTACGACAACGCGTACGCGATCTTCCCCTTCTGCCGTATCGCCGCGGCATCCAAGGCATCCGGGTACACCGACTGGAGGATCCTGTTCGACGGCGCCGGGCTGAACGCCTTCGGTGAGGTCGTGATCGACGAGTCCCGGATCTGGCAGGACAACTTCCTGTCGATCATGTACCAGGAGAAGTCCAGCGGTACGACGCCCTCGGCGCTCCGCTCGGTCAACTTCAGTCTGCCCGCCTGACCGCAGCCATCGGTGGTGGTCAGGCCGGTAATGTGAGGCCTGCCCACCACCCCCCGTCACTTTTGGAGGTCCGTGCCTGATGGCCCAGTCGGTGGGTATAAAGGACGTCGCCCGCGTCGCCGGAGTCTCGGTGGGCACGGTCTCGAACGTCATCAACCGCCCGGACACGGTCGCCTCCGAGACCCGCGCCCGGGTGCTCTCGGCCATAGACCGGCTCGGATACGTCCGCAGCGAGTCGGCGCGGCAGCTACGCGCCGGACGCAGCCGGATCATGGGCCTGCTCGTCCTCGACATGGGCAACCCCTTCTTCGTGGACGTCGCACGCGGCGCCGAGCGGGCCGCGCGGGAGGCCGGGGTCGGCGTGATGGTCTGCAACAGCGGACAGAGCGCGGCGGAGGAGGCCGACTACCTGTCGCTCTTCGCCGAACAGCGCGTACGGGGCGTCCTGCTGACCCCCGCCGACGCGACCGGGCGCAACATTGAGGCGTTCCGCCGCCACGGCATCCCCTTCGTGCTCGTCGACCGGGTCGCCGAGGGCACCACCGAGTGCTCGGTGTCGGTCGACGACGTGGCGGGCGGCGCACTGGCCGTACGGCATCTCATCGACGCCGGCCACCGCTCCATCGCGTACGTGAGCGGGCCGCCAGGCCTGAATCAGGTCAGGGACCGCCGCACGGGCGCCCTGAACGCCCTCGACGAGGCGGGACTCGGCCCGGACTCCCTGCGGGAACTGCCCACCGAGCGGCTCGACGTGGCCGCGGGCCGCGACGCCGGAGCCCGCCTCCTCGGTCTCGCCGACCGCCCGACCGCCGTGTTCTGCGCCAACGACCTGCTCGCCCTCGGCGTCCTCCAGGCCATGTTCGCGGCCGGCGTCGGCGTCCCGGACGACCTCGCCATCGTCGGCTACGACGACATCGAGTTCGCGGCCGCGGCGGCCGTCCCGCTGACCTCCGTACGGCAGCCCGCCGTCACCATGGGCGCGCTCGCGGCGGCGCTCCTGCTGGAGGAGACCGAGGCCGAGACCGCGCCGGTCGCGCACGAGCACCGGCGTGTGGTGCTCCAGCCGGAGCTCGTGGTGCGACGCTCGAGCCTCCCGCCGCGCTGAACGATCATTCCGTGGGCAAGCGGTTGTGCGGCACGCAGTCAGTTCCCGGCCTGAGTGGCCGGACCGCGCAGATTTCTTGATCCCCGGGCTCGGCTCGCCGGAGAACTTGTGCTGAACTGGGTCGCATCCTGCAATCCGTTCGTCTCGGGAGACCCCCTTGAGCGTCAGCTACCGTCAGCCCGGTGTCGTTCTCAGCGACCGCCACTTCACCGTGCCCCTCGATCACGACGACCCGTCAGGGGAGACGATCGAGCTGTACGCCCGTGAAGTGGTCGCGAGCGACAAGGCGAACCAGGACCTGCCCTGGCTGGTGTACCTCCAGGGCGGGCCCGGCTTCGGCGCCAACCGCTTCGTCGGCAAGCAGGCCTGGCTCGGCCGCGCCCTCAAGGACTATCGCGTTCTGCTCCTCGACCAGCGCGGCACCGGCAGCTCCACGCCCGCCAACCGGCAGACCCTCCCGCTGCGCGGCGGCCCCCGCGAACAGGCCGACTACCTCGCGCTGTTCCGCGCCGACTCCATCGTCCGCGACTGCGAGGCGATCCGCCCGGCCGTCACCGGCGGCGCCCCCTGGACCGTTCTCGGCCAGAGCTTCGGCGGCTTCTGCGCGACCCACTACCTGTCCACCGCGCCCGAAGGCCTGGCCGCCGCCCTGATCACCGGCGGCCTGCCCTCCCTCGACGGTCACGCCGACGACATCTACCGGGCCGCGTACCCGCGCATCGAGCGCAAGGTCACCGCCCACTACGAGCGCTACCCCCAGGACATCGAGCGGGCCCGGCGGATCGCCGAGTACCTGCTGCGCCACGAGCCCGTCCTGAACGGTGGCTACCGTCTCACCGTCGAGGCCTTCCAGTCCCTCGGCATCCTCCTCGGCGGCAGCGAGGGCAGCCACCGTCTGCACTACCTCCTGGAACACGCCTTCGTCCGCACCGCCCAGGGCCCGGCCCTCTCCGATGCCTTCCAGGAAGACGTCCAGGCCACCCTCTCGTTCGCGGGACACCCGCTGTACGCGCTGGTCCACGAGGCCTGCTATGCCCAGGGCGGTCGCCCCACCGCCTGGTCCGCCGAGCGGGTCCGCGCCGACTTCCCGCAGTTCGACGCGGCCAAGACCCTCGCGGGCGATGGCCCGTTGCTGTTCACCGGCGAGTCCGTACACCCCTGGACCTTCGACTGCGACCCGGCCCTGCGCCCGCTGCGCGAGACCGCCGACCTCCTCGCCGAACGCACCGACTGGGCCCCGCTGTACGACCCCGCCAGCCTCGCCGCCAACGAGGTCCCCGTCGCCGCGGCCGTCTACCACGACGACATGTACGTCGACACCGAGCACGCACTGAGCACGGCCAGGACCATCCGCGGTCTGCGGACGTACGTCACCGACGAGTTCGAGCACGACGGAGTACGGGCGGGCGGCCCGCGCGTACTGGACCGGCTGATCGCACTGTCGCGGGACGAGGCCTGATGGCGCGCAGCGCACCTTCAGTGACCGCCCGTTCAAGGACGAAGGGCTGTGCCATCGCCGCCTGGACGGACGGCGGCCGGGAGATCGTGTACGTGCCGGCGAGCCGATGAGCGATCTCCTCGCGCGGAGCTTCGAGACACACCGCCGTCACCTCCGGGCCGTGGCGTACCGGATGCTCGGCTCGCTCAGTGAGGCCGACGACGCCGTCCAGGAGACCTGGCTCAGGATCAGCCGCTCCGACATCTCCGAGGTGAAAAATCTCGGGGGCTGGCTGACCACCGTGGTCGGCCGGATCTGTCTCGACATGCTGCGTTCGCGCACCTCACGCCGAGAGGAGTCCCTCGACACCCACGTGCCGGACCCGGTGGTGACCCGGATCAGTCCTGAGGAAGAGGCGGTCCAAGCGGACTCGGTCGGACTCGCCCTGCTCATCGTCCTGGAGACCCTCGAGCCCGCCGAGCGGCTGGCGTTCGTGCTGCACGACATGTTCGCGGTGCCGTTCGACGACATCGCGCCCGTCGTGGAGCGCAGTTCGGCCGCCACGCGCCAGCTCGCCAGCCGCGCCCGGCGGCGGGTGCGGGGCGCGGCGCCGACACCCGACCCCGATCTGTCCCGTCAGCGGAGGGTCCTCGACGCGTTCCTCGCCGCCTCGCGCGGCGGCGACTTCGAAGCGCTCGTCGCGGTCCTCCACCCGGACGCCGTGCTGCGCGCCGACTCCGGCGCCCTCGTCGGCGGCGCGGCCGCGTCCAAGCTGGTCCGCGGTGCGAGGGCGGTGGCTCAACAGGCGTTCCTGTTCCGGCGGTTCGCCGTTCACGCCCGGCCCGTCCTCGTCAACGGCGCGGTGGGCATGGTCACCGCGCCCGACGGGCAGCCGATGTCGGTCACGGCTCTCACGATCGTGGACGGGAAGATCGTCGCCATGGACATCCTCTCGGACCCGGAGCGGCTGGCGCGGCTCGACCTCGGAGGGCTCCTGGCCTGAGGACCGACCGTGACTCCGGCCGGCAGTGGCGCAGGGCCGACGTCACTCCTCAGGCGGGCACGGGCTCCGGGCGGTCCACGAGCGTCGTGTGCAGGGGGCTCACGACGGAGCCGTCCGGCAGGAGTTCGCCAGTGTCGTCGAAGACGATCGTGCCGTTGCACAGCAGGCTCCAACCCTGTTCGGGGTGGGCGGACACGATCACGGCGGCGTGGTGATCGGGACTGTCGGCGGTGGGGCACGTGGGCCAGTGGGTGCACATGACGTCTCTCCGGGGTCTGTGAAGGAGCTCGTTCCTCTGTGGTAGCGGAGTTTGTTTTCAGTTGTATTAGGGACCTCTCCGCGAGCGGAAACTCATCGGTGAGTTCGTGCCCGGCAAGGGAGTTGGATGGGTCGGACTCGGAGTGAAACCGGACGTCGGCCGAAGACCGGTGGTCACCTGCTCGCGCACTGCCCAGGCTCGCGCACTGCCCAGGCTCGCGCACTACGTAGGCTGGACGGCATGCAAGACGAACCAGGCACGGCAGCATCCGCCCGAACCGAACTCCAGGCGGACTGCGCCCAGTGCTTCGGGCTGTGCTGTGTCGCGTTGCCCTTCGCCGCCTCGGCGGACTTCGCGATCGACAAGGCCGCCGGGAGCCCCTGCCAGAACCTCCGGACGGACTTCCGCTGCGGCATCCACACGGAGCTGCGGCAGCGTGGCTTCAACGGCTGTACGGTCTACGACTGCTTCGGCGCCGGGCAGAAGGTCTCGCAGGTCACCTTCGGCGGCGCGGACTGGCGCTCGGGCACGCGGGAGCACGCCCGGCTGATGGCCGACGTGTTCCCGGTCGTACGACACCTCCAGGAACTGCTCTGGTACCTCACCGAGGCGCTGGAGCTGCCCGCGGCCCGCCCGATCCACCCGGAACTGCGCCGCGCGCTCGACACCACCGAGGCGCTCACTCGCCGAACCCCGGAAGAACTGGCCGAGTTGGACGTGCCCACGGTCCGTCAGGACGTCAACGCCCTCCTGCTGCGCACCAGCGAACTGGCCCGCGCCGGCCTCGGCCGCGGCAAGAAGAAGGAGCGCCGGGGCGCCGACCTCATGGGCGCCCGCCTCAAGGGCGCCGACCTGAGGGGTGCCAACCTCCGCGGCGCCTATCTCATCGCCGCCGACCTGACGGGCGCGGATCTGCGGGACGCGGACCTGATCGGTGCCGACCTGCGCGACACCGACCTCACGGACGCCGACCTGACCGGCGCCCTCTTCCTCACCCAGCCTCAGCTCAACGCCGCCAAGGGCAGTGCCGGCACCAGGCTTCCGGCGTCACTCACTCGCCCCGGTCACTGGACAGGATGAAGCCGACGACGCCTCCGACGCGTCCTCTGGCATCTCCGGCTGCGTTGACGGCTCGGGCTCGGGCTCGGGCTCGGGCTCGGGGGGAGCATCGTCAGTGCGCAGGGACGCTGTTGGGAGTCGTCGCCGCGTAAATTCGCCGTCACAAAGGTGGCGTGGCGTGGCCGCGTGGTTGGCGTACACCCCGATCTTCGATAGGTTAGGCAAGGCTTACCTAATGGAGGTTTGGGATGGGTGACCGTCACAGCTGGACGGCCGCGCCGGCCACGGCACAACGTGCCCGGTCCGTGCTCGCCGCGGCGTGGTCCTGCGCGGTGACCGCCGAGGGCGGTCGCGAGGAGTTCATCGGCGTACACACCGTCGCCGAGGACGGGCGGGTGCTGCTGCACCTGCCGGAAGACAGCACGCTCGCCGCGGCCGCGGTCTGCGCGCCACGCGGAGAGCCCTCCGCCGTCCTGGAGTTCGCCGATGTCGCGCCCGTCCCCGTACGGAGCCGTATCCGCGCCCGGCTCTGGATGGCCGGCTGGTTCGCGTCCGAGGAGGGACAACTGGCGTTCCGCCCGACACGCGCCGTGCTGCGCGAGCTCGGCGGTGCGGTGGTGATCGACCTCGACGAGTTCGCCATCGCCGAACCCGATCCGCTGGCCCTGGCGGAGGCCCAGCTGCTGACGCATCTCGCCGACGCCCACCCGGACGCGGTCGAGCGGCTCACCCGGCTCATCGACCCCGACACCCTGCACGGCGCCGTCCGCGTCCAGCCGCTCGCAGTCGACCGGCACGGACTGACGCTGCGCATCGAGCGCGCGCGCACCCACGGCGACGTACGGCTGCCCTTCCACCGGCCCGCCGACGACCTCGGGCAGCTGACCGAGCGCATGCACGTCCTGCTCACGCAGGCGAGCGCCGCGAGCTGCCCCCGTGCGCTGCAGCGGCAGCGCACGGAAGGAGACGCATGACGCGACCGGTCCGGCCTCGGGCCGGAGCCGGCCTCACCAGGTCCCGTCGCCGACCGGTTTACCCGGCGCGTCCCCCAGCGGCTTCACCTGCTGGGGTGACGGCGGCTGCCACGGTGTGTGGTCGTCGCCGAGCCAGTCGCCGACCGGCTTGACCGCGTCGAGCGTGTCCGTGGGGTCGAGGTCCGCCGCCTCCTCGTCGTAGTAGTCGAACCACGGCAGCCCGGCCCGCGTGTAGGCCGCGCGGTCGACGGGCGACGGCGGGGGCGCCTCGCCGGTGATCCGGCGCCACTCGGGCGGCGTCACGAGGTGCACGAAGACGCGGCCGGCCGCCGCGGTGGCCCAGTCCGAGAGCGGGCGGTCGTCCTTGTAGACCTCCTGGCGCATCGAACCGCCGACGCCGAGGCCCATCGCCGCGGGAGCCCGTGGTGGAGCGCCCGTCGCAGCTCGCATGGGACCGCCCGCCGGGGGCGGCGAACCGGGCGTGGCCATGCCTGGCGCTGCCATCGGGAACGCCGCGCCGTAACCGCCCGCCGACAGGCTCTCGCGCCGTCGTGCTTCGAGCTCCGCCCGAAGGCGCTGCTCCTCGCGCCACGCGGCCAGCACGCCCTCGTTCAGCTGGAACGACTGCAGCTGTACGCCGCCCCACACCTCCTCACCGGTGACCTGGCCCTCGACCGTCGCACCCAGCCCGAGCGGAACCGCCACGAACTGGCGGACCGCGCCCTTACCTGAATTGATGCCGTCGAGCCACGGCTGGCGGGGCAGCACGACATAGTTCTGCGGCTTCCGCCCCAGCCGGGCGCTCCACGGTTTGCCGGAGACCGCGCACACCTTGCCCACGCCCACCTGCAGGGCGGCCGGTTCCGAGGTACCGCCGAAGCTCAGCCACATCGCCTCGCGCAGATACACCGGCAGCATCACCCCGCCACGTGCCAGCCACTGGGCCGGCACCGTGTCCGGGTAGTCCTCCACGCGCCGCAGCGGGAACTCGCCGAGCCCCGGAGGCAGCGGATGCGTCCCCGTCTCGGGCAGGCGCAGGGTGCGGATGAACCGAATCCGCACACCGCCCGGCAGCCGCAGTGAGTTTCCGTCGATTCGCACGGTGCCGTCGGCCATCCGAACTCCCCTGGTGTCTTCGTCGTCCCCGTGCCAGTACGTCACGCGGCAGTCACTACGTCCAGCACTATGTCCACCAGGCCCAGCGATATGTCGAGCACTACGCCCAGTACGTCACGTAGCACGATTCGAGGCGGCGGTACGGTTCCGTCGTGCGGGGCGCAGCCGCTCGCGGAAACGGTTCAGCCGGGGCATGCGGTCTCGCTCCTCGCGCGTGCAGCGGTCCAGTTCCTCCAGGAGCCGGCGTGAGCGGTGCTCCATGTCGAGCTCGTCGAGGAGCCGGGTCACCTCGGTCAGTACGGCGCCGTGCAACTGCCAGCGGCGTGCGTCCCGCTGGACCCCCTCCAGGAGAAGTTGGGCCAGCTTGTCGCGGGTGGCGGTCGCGGCGGTGATTTCGGAGGCGAGCCGGGACTCCGCCGACTCGGCGCTGTGGCTGACGTCGGTGGTGACCAGGACGGCGAAGCTGACCACGGCGTCACCGACTTCGGCCAGGAGCCGCTCCAGGGTCCTCCCGATCTCCGGCTCGAACAGCGGATCCGGGACGCGCTCCTTGGCCAGGTCGGTGAGACTGCGCGCGAGGACCCGCAGAACCACCGTGCAGATCTCCAGTGTGTCCAGGCCGGTGCGCAGGACGACCCGGTGCAGCAGCCCTTCCCGTACACGCGGATTGAGCCGCAGGCTGTCCTCGGCCTGCTTGAGGGCCGCGTCCACCTCGACGATGTCGTGGTCGAGCCGCCGGGCCTCGTGGAGCCGCTCGGCCGCGAGGGTCACGGGTGTGCGGCTGGCGGCCTCCTCGCCGATGAGCAGCATCAACTGCCGCATCCGGCGTGCCAGATCCTCGATGGACTCGCCGGCCGCGCCGACCCACACCGGGGGAGCGAAGAGCAGATTGCAGCCGAGCCCGACCACGGCACCGATCACCGTCTCCAGGATCCGCGCCCAGGCCGTGTCACCGACCCTGGTGACGCCGAGGACCAGCATGGCGCTGATCGCCACCTCGGGCACGAACTCGCTGACCCGCACCAGATGCCCGACGGCCAGCGAGGCGAGGATGAGCAGGCCCAGGCTCCACCACGTCAGCCCCACGAGGACACTGAACCCGATGGCGACGAGAACGCCGGCCACGACCGAGTTGACCCGTCGTATGCCGGTGGTGAGCGTGGAGTAGAGCGTGACCTGCACGACGAGGAGCGCGGTCAGGGGAGCGGTGAGCGGGGCCGCCTCGGGGCTGAAGCGCAGCGCGACCACGTACGCGATCGTCGCGGCCGCCGCCGAGCGGACCGTCTGGACGATCACGGGATCCTGGCGCCACTTCGTCACCCGGGCGCCACCGGCCGCCCACGCCTCACGTACATCTCGCATCCTTGGGGACTTCCCGTTCAACAGCCGCACCGAACTCGTCCAGACGGCGCAGCTCACCCGAGACGACGACAAGGGCACAGGCCGAGCGGCCAGTCTGACACGGCCGGGAACGGGGCCCTGAGGAAAACCCCCGTCGTGCGTACGCGGCTGTCCCCACTCGGGACCGGGGGTGGGCCGGATGGACCGCGCCCCCACGCGCACACAAGCCTTGGACCATGACATGGCACCGGTCAGGATTCGTCTTAGCCCTGCTCATCTGCCTCGGCATCGTGGTGTCCGGCACAACACCCGCGTCGGCCACGGACACACAGGCCGCGACGACGGACACAGAAGCCGCGACCACGGACACACAAGTCGTCGAGGCCCTCCAACGCCAGGCCCATCCCCTGCGAACCGTCGAGCCTCGGGGCGACACCAGCGATCTCCGCCCCCTCGCCCGCATGATCGGCGACGCACGGGTCGTGGGCCTGGGCGAGGCCACGCACAGCTCGCACGACTTCTTCGCCATGAAACACCGCGTCTTCCGCCACCTCGTCGAGGAGAAGGGCTTCCGCACCTTCGCCCTGGAGGCCAGCTGGAGCACGGGCCTGCGCCTGAACGACTACGTCCTGTACGGCACGGGCGACCCGCGGCGCATCATGCGGGACGAGTTCCAGCGCGACTACCAGCTGTGGAACAACACCGAGTACCTGGGCCTCGTGGAGTGGATGCGCTCGTACAACCGCCAACACCCGCAGGATCCCGTGCGCTTCATGGGCGACGACTTCGCCTACAACGGACCCGAGCTGTACGACAAGGTCACCGACTATGTGGCCCGCAACCACCCCGAGCTGCTCGAACGCGTCAACAGGCTCTACCGCGGCCTGCGCCCGACCGTCCAGGCCGGCGAGTACATCGAGCAGTATCTGAACCGGCCGCTCGCCGAGCGCAAGGAGATGGCGGTACGGACCGGTCGGGCACTTGACCTGCTGAAAGGCGCTGGTGACGGCACGAAGGCGTACGACTGGGCTGTCCAGCACGCCACAGCCGTCGACCAGACCGCCCGGGGGTACGCCTTCGACGTGGAGGACCCCGCGCAGGTCGCCGCCTGCATGCTCTACCGTGACCAGCTCATGGCGGACAACGTCGCCTGGTGGCAGCGGCACACCGGCACAAAGGTCCTGCTGTCGGCGCACAACGCCCACGTCGGTTACGTGACACACGAACCGCAGTACTACCCGAAGATGCAGGGCGAGTTCCTGCGCGATCAGCTGGGCAGCGCGTACGTGAGCGCCGGATTCACTTTCCATCAGGGCTCGTTCAACGCCACCGGTCCGGACGGCAAGGTGCAGCGTTTCACGGTGGGCCCGGCACGCCCCGGCAGCAACGAGGCGACCCTGGACCGCGTCCGCCACCGAGACTACGTACTCGACCTGCGCACAGCCCCGTCCGCGGCCCGCACCTGGCTGTCCACGCCGAGGCCGACGCGCAGCATAGGCACCGAATTCCCGGAGGCCGAGCGCGACATCGCACTCGCCGCCACCCACGACATCCTCATCCACCTGCACAAGGTCGAGGCGTCGGGACTGCGGGGCCGATAGGCAGAGCCTGTTTCTGAACCCCCGCCTGCGCACCGCGCGGACGACGGGGGTTCAGAAACAGGCCTAGGCTCTCCTCGACCCGGGCCGCACACCCGTGACGAGGAGATCGAATGGACGTCGGGGACACCCGTTCACCGCAGGCCCGGGCCCTGCGCCACGTCGCGGCGCTGTCGTCCGGGCCCGCCGTCGACCCGACGCTGCGGGTGACCCTGAACCTGCACCCGGACCGCCTGGTGGACGGGCGGCCGATCCTGGAAGCGCTGGCCGAGGACGGCACGTACCACTCCCAGTTCGTCACGGGCACCAGCAACGGCGGGCTCACCGCGCACCCGGGCGGTGACCGCTGGCGGTGGGAGAGCCGCATGTTCGGTGGGGCGTACGACACGGCGGCCGCGCACGAGCGGCCCGTGTACGGCGCCCTGGACTTCCGCCACCAGGTGATCGGCGCCGCACCGAGGTTCGGTTCCGCGCACTTCCGGCTCGGCGGAGACGCTCTGCGGCGGGCCACGTTCTGCTATCCGGACAGTTCCGTCGACCCGACGGCGTTCGGGGTCGCCGACGGTATGTCGCTCATCGGCCTGGCGGAGGCGGACGACCGGGACGCCCTCGACGAGTACATCGAGGCGCAGGTTCACGGACGCGTCGTCCTGGAGCGGGACATGGAGGCGCTGGTCCTGGACCCCTGCTACCGCGGCACCCCCGTCGAGACCGCGGCCCGGCGGCTGCCCTGCCCGGTCGAGTGGCACCCCGGATACCGGCTCTCCGTCGAGGAGTTGCGACGCCATCCGGAGTTCCGCGGTCCGGAGTACGTCGAGCTGGGGGTGCGGATCGCCGAGGACGGGCACCTCGATCCGCGGCTCATCGGCGACGCGGCCCGCACGGGCCGTCACGACCCGCAGGACCTGAAGAAGGTCTGGCACTGCCTTGCCAGGTTCGGGGCGCCTGCCGGGAGAGGGGAACGACGGCACGCGGCCACGCGTCGGGGGTGAGGACGCCGAGGGCGCTCAGGCGCGGTACGGGTTCCGTACGGTCGGCCGCGTTCCAGCGGTGCCCCGTGCGGCCTCGTCGAGCTCGCCGCGCCGGCCTGCATCCGCCTGAAGCGGATGCAGGCGGATGCAGTACCAACCCGGCCTGCTCGACGGATTCATCACCGAGACCCGACTGATCCCGGCCCCGACATGACGTCACCCCAACCGAAGGCGTCAGTCGTCGTTGTGGTTGTCGCTGTCCTCGTTGTCGTCCGTGTCCGTGTCTGTGGCCGTGTTCGACAGGCGGAGTGCGAGCGTGCGCAGGAGTTCGGTGCTCTTGATGTCGGTCCGGCCCGTGTCGTGCACCTCGGCGAGTTCCGAGAAGAGGAAGGCGAAGGCGCCCACCAGTGAGATCGCGGCGGGCATCAGCGCGTCGACGACGGCCTGGCCCGCCTCGGCGGGGGTCGCGTCGCCCGGGACCTCGACCGACGGGAACACCTCCGTCACCAGCCGGCCGAGCTGGGCCTCGCCCGCGTCGATGTCGACCTCGGCCTCCTCGTTGAGCCTGCGCACCATTTCCTGAGTCTCGGTCAGGACCCCGATCGCCCGCAGGATGATCTCGCTCTGTTCCATGCGCGCGAGCCTAAGCGCTCCGCTTGGCCGCCGGGTGTGAGGTGCGGGTCGGCTTGGTTGCTCGCGCCCACGCGACGGAGTCGCAAATGTCACAGCCTGCGGCCCCTGAGGGGTGGGGGACGGTGGATATGTGCGGGTTGTCTTGGGCTTGTCGCGCAGTTCCCCGCGCCCCTGACCGGACGGATGGCACCCGGCGAACGCGACGCCTTCCGTACGCTGTACGGGGATCGCACGCCGGACGCCGGCGACGTGTACGCGGCTGTGTGAGTGCCGTAACGAGCGGCTGTGTGAGTGCCGTAACGAAGAGACCGTGACCAAGAGACGGGGTGGGTACGGGATGTCAGAGGAGCGGGCCCGACAGATCCTGGAGGCGGCGGGGCTCCCGTCCGACCGCCTCGCCCACTGCCGCCCGCTGGACGGCGGGACGTACAACACCGTCGAGGAACTCGTACTCTCCGACGGCAGCCGGTACGTCCTGAAGATCCCGCCGCCGCCGAACGCCGCCGGGTTGGCCCATGAGCGTGAGCTCCTCGTCTCGGAGGCGGAGTTCTACCGCGCCGCCGCCACCGTCGACGTGCCCGCGCCGCGTGTCGTGGCCGTCTGCCATGACGCGTCCGCATCCACAGGCCGTCATCTCCTGATGACGGCCTGTCCCGGTGACATGTGGGACACCTTCCAGGACGACGAAGAGGTTTTGCTGCGACGTGAGTTGGGGCGCCATGTGGCCCGCCTCCACCGGGTGACCGGCCCCGGTTTCGGCTACCCGTCCGGCGCCCTCGGCCCCTTGGCCGCCGACTGGCGTACGGCCTTCACCGTCATGTACGAAGCCGTCCTGGACGACGCCCGCCGCTACGAGGCCTGGCTGCCCCGCCCGGTGGACGAGGTGACCCGGACGGCCAAGTCCGCGTACGACGCCCTCGACGAGGTCGCCGTCCCGCGCCTGGTGCACTTCGACCTGTGGCGGGGGAACATCCTGGTCGAACGCACACAGAGCGGCCGCCCAGGGGGTGGCGGCGAGCCAGGCGTCGACGGGCTGCCGAGCGCCAACGGCCTGCCAAGCATCGGCGGACTCATCGACGGCGAGCGCATGTTCTGGGGAGATCCGCTGGCGGACTTCGTCTCCCTGGCGCTGCTGGGCGACATCAAGCAGGACCAGGACTTCTTGACGGGCTATCAAGAGGTCGGAGGACTGGCGGAGTTCACACCCTCGGCCCGCCTGCGGCTCGCCCTGTACCGCAGCTACCTCTATCTGATCATGCTGACGGAGACGGTCCCACGGGCGGCCGGAGCCGAGCAGCTCGCCTGGGTCAGGGAACGCGTGGCCCCGGAACTCACCGCGGCGCTGGACGAACTCGGCCAGTGAACTCTCCGGCCGACCCGGCGGTATCTTGCAGGTCGGGGCAGGTCGGGGCAGGTCGGGGCAGGTCGAGGGCAGGCCAGAGGGGGACCGGATGGCGGAGCGGAACCGGCGCACGGTGCGTGACCTGCGGCGGGCCAATCGCACCGCCGTGCTGCAACGGCTGTACTTCGACGGGCCGACGAGCCGCTTGGCACTCGGACCGGCCACCGGGCTGAGTTCCGGCTCCATCAGCAACGTCGTCTCCGAACTCGTCGCCGAGGGCCTGGTGGAGGACGCGGGCAGCGTCGACTCCGACGGCGGCCGCCCGCGCACCCTGCTGCGCGTCGCGCCCGCCGGCGGCCACATGATCGGCGTGGACGTCGGCGAGACCCGCGTACGCGTCGAGCTCTTCGACCTGACCCTCACCGAACTCGCCCGCGCCGAACGGCCCTTGGAGCATCAGGGGTACGACGTCGACGTCGTCGTCGGCCACATCCGCGACGGCATCACGGAGGTCCTCGCCGCAGCGAAGATCGCCCCCGAGCGACTGCTCGGCGTCGGCATCGGAGTACCCGGCATCGTGGACCACACCCCGGCGCGGGGCGCCGTGGTGCACGGCCAGACCATCGGCTGGGAGGCCGTCCCGCTGGAGGCGCTGCTGCGCACCGGCTGCCAACTCCCGGACAGCGTCCCGTACTTCATCGACAACGGCGCCAAGACCCTGGGCCAGGCCGAGATGTGGTTCGGCGCCGGACGCGGCGCGCACAGTGCGGTCGTGGTCCTCTTCGGCTCGGGCGTCGGCGCCTGCCTCGTCTCGGACGACGCGGAGCACGGCCGGGCCGTCGAATGGGGACATCTCACGGTACGCGTCAGAGGGCGCCGCTGCCGGTGCGGGGCGCTCGGCTGCCTGGAGGCGTACGCGGGGGCCGAAGCCCTGCTCGACCGCTGGCGGGAGGAGGGCGGGAAGCCACCGGAGGGAGTCGACGAGGAGACCGCGCTCGCCGCGATGCTCGCCGCCGCCCACCCCGCCGGCGGTGCGGCGGGGGACCCGGTTGCGGTCGCCGTGCTGGAGGAGGCGGCCGAGTACGTGGGCGCGGGCCTGTCCGACCTGATCAACCTCTTCCGGCCCGAGCGCATCCTCATCGGCGGCTGGGCCGGACTCCTGCTGGGCCCCCGTTTTCTGCCCGCCGTCCGCGAACACGCTGTCTCGTACGCCCTGCGCCATCCCGCCGAGCGGGTCACCATCGGCCTCGGAGTTCTCGGTCCGGACGCGGTGACGGTGGGCGCCGCGAGCCTTCCGCTGGCCGACTTCTTCGCACACGGCGGGCGGCGCGCGGGCTCGGTGGCGGGCGAGGCCCGGCTCCCCGCGTGGCGCGCGGCACTGGAGGAGCGGGCCGGGCACTGAGGCCCCCGGGGTTTCGGCGCTCGCGGTGTCAGGTACTCGCACCAGTTCGGCGAGGAGTTTCACCCGAGGAGTTCCGCGCGACGAGGAGGGGAGCACGCCGTGACCGAACACCGTGAGGAGAGGCCCGAGGAGAACGGTGGCCCCGTACCTCGGGACCTGCCGGACCAGCAGGTCCAGGAGAGCGACGACCACTGGGACGTCACCCCCGCCGATCCGAAGCGGCGTGAGGACACCGACGAGGACGTGACGGATCCGGACACCGACGTCCCCGACACCGACGAGGCGGGCACCGGCCGGCAGGGTGCCCCGCGCTCGGGCACCGTTCACCCTGAGCATCCCGGACCGGAGGAGTCGCCCGCCTGAACCGACGGGCCCGGACCGGCCCGAACCGCTCGCCGGACGCCACGAGTGACAGCGCTCGGGCCAACCACTCTCAGGCGAAGGCGTTGACCCCGGTGAGCTCCGCAGACAGGGCCCACAGGCGGGCGGCGGCCGCCGGGTCGATCGCGTAGTCCCGTACGCCGGGCAACATGTCGCCGAGCGACGCGTGTCCGGCCGGAGGGGGCTCGGCGATGTCGCAGTCCTCGCAGTAGACACCGCCCATGCCGTCGAGCTGGGATGAGGTGGCCGCCCACACCTGTGTCGCGGCGCCCTGCTCAGGGGTCTTGAAGCTGCCGCTCAGTGTGCCGTCCGCGTCGATCCAGCCAAGCTCGAGCATCTCCTCCCTGGAGACGTGGCGGACCAGTTCCGTTCGGATCTCGCCGGGGTGCAGTGAGAAGGCTCGTACTCCGGACTCCCGGCCGAGCCGGTCCAGGTGGACGGCGAACAGCACGTTGGCGGTCTTCGACTGGCCGTACGCCTGCCACTTGTCGTACGTGCCGTCCTCCCAGTGGGGGTCGTCCCACCGGATGTCCGAGAGGTGGTGGCCCCGGGACGACACGGAGACGACCCGGGCGCCGCCGGGCGCGAGAGCGGGCCAGAGCCGGTTGACGAGTGCGAAGTGACCCAGGTGGTTGGTCGCGAAGTGGTTCTCCCAGCCGGGGCCGACGCGGGTCTCCGGGCAGGCCATGATCCCAGCGCTGTTGATGAGGATGTCGATGGTGCGGTCCGAGGCGAGGAAACGCTGGGCGAAGCCGCGGACGCTGACGAGGTCGCTGAGGTCGAGTTCGTCGACCTCGACGCCTTCGATGCCGTCGACGGCCTTCTCGGCGACCTCGCGGCGGCGCGCCGGGACGATCACACGGGCACCCGCCTCGGCGAGGGCGTGCGTGGTCTCCAGGCCCAGCCCTGAGTAGCCGCCGGTCACGATCGCGAGCTTCCCGGAGAGGTCGTTCCCTCGCAGAACGTCGTCCGTGGTGCTCCGGCGGCCGAATCCAGAACCGATCTTGTGCTGTGCGGTGGTCATGCCGCTGACGCTACGAATTGAAGCGCTCTCGAAGTCAAACTCGGCCGAGGCCAAACTCGGCCGAGCGCGGCACATGGGAACGAGCGGGAACGCGAAAGGCCCCGACCGGACGGGGGAATCACGGTCGGGGCCGTCTGTGGGTGGCCACGGATGGCGGTCGCCTCTCGGCGATGTGCTCCACAGGGCTTCAGCCGAACGATCGTCCCTGTGGGCGTGAGGTGAGGCCCGGGGACACTGTCCCATCCGCACCCACGTCTGATTTAACGGGAAACCACTGGCGGGTGTTCCCAGGTCCGCAGCAGTGCCCCGTGAGGTGCGTCACGACCGGCGAGCCTCATCGACCGTGCACGCCGGACGGCGTCTCGCGATGCCGTGCCCAGGCCAGCAGCTCGTCCGCCGACCAGGTGGTGACCACCCGCTCCGGAGGCACTCCGCACTCCTCGGCCCGCGCACACCCGTACACCTGCCAGTCGAGCTGTCCGGGTGCGTGCGCGTCGGTGTCCACGGAGAACAGGAGGCCCGCCTCGACGGCCCGGCGCAGCAGCCGTCGCGGTGGATCGAGCCGTTCGGGACGGCTGTTGATCTCGAGGGCCGTCCCCGATTCGGCGCAGGCGGCGAAGACCGCGTCCGCGTCGAACTCCGATTCGGGCCGCCCGCGCCCTGTTATCAGCCGTCCTGTGCAGTGACCCAGCACGTCGGAGTGCGGATTGTGTACGGCGGCGACCATCCGGCGTGTCATCGCGGCCGCGTCCATACGCAGCTTGGAGTGCACGGACACCACCACGACATCGAGCCGGTCCAGCAACTCCGGATCCTGGTCCAGCGAGCCGTCGTCGAGAATGTCGCACTCGATGCCGGTGAGCAGCCGAAAGGGAGCCCAGCGTGCGTTGAGCTCCGCGACGACGCCGAGCTGCTCCCTGAGCCGCTCGGCGGACAGCCCGCGCGCCACCGTGAGGCGCGGTGAGTGGTCGGTGAGCACCGCCCACTCGTGCCCGAGCCGCGCCGCCGTCCGGCCCATGTCCTCGATGGGGCTGCCGCCGTCCGACCAGTCCGAGTGCAGGTGGCAGTCGCCGCGCAGCAGCGCCCGCAGCTCCTCGCCGTGGACCTGGCGGCCCGCGGCCTCCCCTTCCAGCTTCTCCAGATAGCCCGGCACCTGTCCGGCCAGCGCCTCGCGCACCACCTGAGCGGTCTTCGGTCCGATGCCCTTCAGCGACTCCAGCGACCCCTCGGCCGTCCGCCGCGCCACCTCGTCGGCGGGCAGCGCCGTGACCGCGTCCGCCGCCGTGCGGAACGCCCGTACGCGATACGTGGGGGCCAGGGACCGCTCCAGCAGGAACGCGATCCGGTCCAGGGCCTCGACCGGGTCCATGCCTCCAGCGTCGCGCAGCCCGCTCCGGCCCGCACGGCGGCCACGGCCCGCACGGCAGCCACCGGGGCCTCGCTGTGCCACCATGAAGTGCGAACCTCGTTCGGACGCCGGCCACGTCGGCGTCACCGAGTGCCACGACGACCGACCTTGCCGCCCGGCAGGCATACCGGCGGCACACGTGTGGAACCGGTGGGAACATGACCGAAAGCGCAAGCCCCCGCATCTCGCACCCGCGGATCACGGTGCTGGGCGTCCAGCCCGCCGATCCGCCCTTCCGTATCGTGGAGATCGACGGTGACGTCGTCGGCGAGGCCAGGAGCTTCACGGACGTCCTGACGGCCGCCGCGGCATACGGCATCCCGGTGCACGACGCCGACGACCCGGAAGTGGTCCGCTGGGTCGGCGGCGACAAGCTCACCTGGTATCCCCGCTGAGCGCTCCGCCGGCAGAACGGTGCTGGTGTGTCGATATGCGGGGCTCCGCCGCGTGCGCGGGCGGTGGGGGCTGGTCGCTCCCCCGCTCTCGGCTACTCCCCCGCTCTCGGCTACTCCCCCACTCTCGGCTTCGCTCGAGCGGGGACCCCATGAGCGGGGGACCCCATCGCGGCGGAGCCGCGGGACGGAGCCCGGCCGGGCTGGACCCGGCCGGGCTCCGGGGCCGACCTCCCGCGTCGGCCGTCCGGGCGTCCCGCGTCGGCAAGCCGTTTCTTCCTCCTCAGCCGCTCGTCGTCACCTTCACCTCGTCGACGACCAGCTGCTGCGGGAACACGGTCGAGCCGTCCGGGTCGCCCGGCCAGTAGCCGCCCACCGCGAGATTGAGGATCAGGAAGAACGGCTTGTTGAACACCCACTGCCTGCCGCCGAGATCGGCGGGCGTGCGCCGCTGGTAGACCGTGCCGTCCACGGACCAGGTGATCGCGTCGGGCGTCCAGTCGACGGCGAAGGTGTGGAAGGCGTCCGCGAAGGCCTGGCCGCCGGGCAGCGAGTAGGCGGCGCCGATGCCGCCCGTGCCGGAGTACCCCGGCCCGTGCAGGGTGCCGTGCACCGTCGAGGGCTCGAAGCCGACGTTCTCCATGACGTCGATCTCGCCCGAGTTCGGCCAGCCGACCTGCCCGATGTCGTTGCCGAGCATCCAGAAGGCGGGCCACATGCCCTGTCCGCGCGGCACCTTCAGCCGGGCCTCGACCCGTCCGTAGGTCGTGGTGAACCTGCCCGCGGTGTTGAGACGGGCCGAGGTGTACTCACAACGCCCGTACCAGCACTGGTAGTTGTTCGGGTTCTCGCGGCGGGCCGTGATCACCAGACGGCCCTGGCCGTCCAGGACCGCGTTGTTGGTGCCGGGCGTGTAGTACTGCCGCTCGTGGTTGTTGACGTTGTCGCCGGTCTCGATCTGCCATTTCGAGGAGTCGACGGCCGAACCGGCGGGCCCGTCGAAGGTGTCGGAGAACGTCACGGCCGCGGCGGCCCCGGGCTCGGGATCGGCCCGCGCGGGAGCGACGGCGGCGGACGCGAGGAGTGACGCGAGGAGTGCGGCTGACAGGACGGTGCAGAGGCGTCTGCGGAGCGGACGTGGGGAATCCACGACTCTCCCTTCCGTATGGCGATCCCGGTGGGGGACGGGCCGACTGAGGTAGGGGGTGCGCGCTTCGCCTCTTGATTTAAGTAGTGAGGTAACGGGGCGTCAAGAGTTTGGTACGGACCAATGGCCCCGGGGTGCGGAAGGCCCCGTGTGCCTTCATCGCTTCCGGCGGGGCTCCCGCGGATGCACCGCACGGTTCAGTCGTCGGCCCAGGAGCAGGTAACCGACCAGCGCCCCCGTGGTGTTGAGGATGACGTCGTCGACGTCGAAGGCGCGCCCGGTGACCAACGCACCCTGAACCAGCTCGACCATCAGCATCACCGCCGCGGTCAGCAGGAGCACCCGCAGAATCCCGCGCGCCCCGGGAACGAGCACGGGCAGCAGCAACCCGAAGGGGATGCCCAGCAGCAGGTTGCCGCCGATCTGCTTGGCCGCGTCGCGCAGTTCGGGCTGGTCGAGATAGGCGCGCAGGGAACGGCCCGGGTGCAGATTGCTGTGCGTCAGCGACTCGGAGGCCGGCGACGGCTGCAGCGTGAGCTGGGCGAGCGCCGCCGCGAACGCCACCATCGCCGCGAAAGCGCACAGCATCACCAGCAGCCGTACGAGAAAGGGGAGCTTTTTGGGGCCGGAGTCCGACTTCGGGCGGGAGTCCGACTTCGCGGACCCAGGACGTGACTTCTTGGACTGGGAGTGCGAGGTGGAGGAGGAGCGTAGTGCGGTACGTGGACGTAACACTGTGCGGGCCATTCAACCCTCCAGTTTTCAACTGACGTCCGGTTAAGGGCGATTACCCCCGGGAGAGGCCGACGATGCGGCCGACGCCAAGTTCGGGACGTGTGATGTTCACGGGACCCGAGTGGTCTGTCCCCGCCGAGGGCGGCCCGGTTTCCCTTCGGGCTACCGGGGCACTTCGGGCAGATACCCGTCGCGCGCCGCCGTCGGACGGTCTCGGGCGATGGTGGATGATGTCGTGGATATGCAGGTCAAATGGGGTGAAAGGTGACGTGATGGTCGGGCGTGCGACGCTCTTCCGTGCTTTGCTCGAAGTCCTGGGCTGGTGGGCCGCGTTGGCCGTCCTCTGGCTGATGTTCATCAGCGCGGTCGACACCCTGGAACTGGCGGTCGGAGCGGCCGCCTCCCTCCTCGGGGCGATCGCGGCGAGCGCCGCCCGACGGGCGGTGGGCGCGCGATGAACGGTTGGACCGTCACGGCGACGGTCGCGCTCGGCGGGGGCGGCGCGGCCGCGGTGTGGGGCGTGTCCACGGGCCCGCTGCGACGCCGGGCCGTGGCGCAGAACCTGTCCACGACGGTGGTCTGCGCCGGCCTCCTGCTGCTCGCCCAGGGTTACGCCAGGCCGTCGTACGTGGATGTCGCGCTGGTCCTCGCCCTCCTCGGCCCCATCGGAACCCTCGTCTTCGCCCGCCTGCTCGCCGAGGATCTGGACGAGGACCCGCCGCGCGCCCAGGTGCTCACCTGGGCGACCGCGGGCTTCGGCGCGGCGGTCGTGCTGGCCGTGTGCGTGGCCACCGGGCCGGGGCGGGCCATGGTCAAGCTCCTGGTCACCGGAGTGCTGCTGATCTGCGGGAACCTCGTCGCGTCCCGGGCCCTGTCCCACGGCATGCCGACGGGCGAGGAGCGCCATGGATGACGCTCTCATCACCGTCGCCCTGCTGCTGGTCGCCGCCACCGCCACCGCGGCAGTGGTGACACGCGATCCCGTGCACCAGGCCCTCGTACTCGCCGTCCTCGGCGTGGCGCTGGCCCTGCTGTTCACCGTGCTCCAGGCCCCCGACGTGGCCCTCTCGCAGCTCGCGGTCGGCTCGGCCCTGACCCCGCTGTTGCTGCTGCTCTCCGTACGCAAGGTGAGGCGACGCCGGCAGCGGAAGGGACGCACGGAGTGAGCAGGCGCGTACGGCTCTGGATCCTGGGCGTCGGCGGAGGGGGCCTCGCGGCGCTCCTCGTCGCCGCCTGTCTGCGGATGCCCGACTTCGGCGGCGACCGGCACCCGTACGGGGACCGGGCGGTACGCACATCCCTGGCTCAGCGGACCGCCAACACGGTGTCGTCCGTCAACTTCGACCAGCGCGCCTTCGACACGATGGGCGAGATGGCCATCCTCTTCGCGGCGGTCCTCGGCACTGTCGTCCTGCTGCGGCAGACCCGCGACGAACACCGCGCGCAACCCGCGCCCGCCCATGTCGCCCCTCAGGTACGGCGCTACGCGCTCCTCACCCTCCCCGTCGCCCTCCTCACCGGCCTCTACGTCATCGCCCACGGACAACTCAGCGCCGGCGGCGGCTTCCAGGGCGGTGTGGTCGCGGCGACCGCCCTGCACCTGCTGTATCTCGGCGCCGACTACGGCGCCCTGGAGCGCATCCGGCCGGTCGGCCTGTACGAGGTCGGCGACGCGCTCGGCGTGTCCGCGTACCTCGTGCTGGGGCTTGCGGGCGTGCTGGCCGGGACGGCGTTCCTCGCCAACACGCTGCTCCCGCACGGCACGTTCAACACGCTGTCGTCCGGCGGAGCCGTCCCGCTGCTGAACGCGGCCATCGGCATGGAGGTCGCCTGCGCGGCCGTCGTGCTGCTCGCCCGATTCCTGGACCAGGCCGTCGAGATCGAGGAGAGCGGGAAGTGAGCCGCCCGTCGAGAGGGCCGAGAACCGAGAGCGGGGAGTGAGCCGACCGTGATGTCCGTACTGCCCTACCTGATCGCCGCGTGGATCTTCCTCGTCGGCTGCTACGGCCTCGCCACCAGCAGGAACCTGATCCACGCAGTCGGCTGCCTGACGGTCTGCCAGGCGGCCACCTACGTCCTGCTGCTGGCAGTGGGCTACCGCGACGGCGCCACCGCCCCGGTCTACTCCGACATCGAACCCGGCTCGCGGCCCGTCGTGGACCCGGTCGTGCAGGCGCTGGCCCTCACCGACGTGGTCGTCGGCGCCACCGTCACGGCCCTGCTGCTCGCCCTCGTTCTACAGGTCGCCAAACGCCACGGCACGGTCGACCCGGACGAACTCTCCGAGCTGCGTGGCTGATGGACCACCCGAACCATCTGCTGCCGCTGCTCGTCGTCGTACCGCTGCTGGGCGCCGCCCTCCTCGTCGCCGGAGGCCGCCGGCTCCCGCGCCCGGTGGCCGAGACGGCGGGCTGCGTCGTCTCCGGGGCCACGGCGGGCCTCGCCATCTTTCTCGCGCTCCAGTCCTCGCCGCCCATGGTCGAGTGGGTCGGCGACTGGGTGCCCCGCGACGGCGTCAGCGTGGGGATCATGCTGATCGGGGACGGGCCGGGGCTCGGGATGGCCGCGCTCGCCTCCCTGCTGACGCTGGCGGCACTCGCGTACTCCTGGCGCTACTTCGACGAGCCGCCGCGCCGCCACGCGGGCTCCTTCCCGGCCCTGATGCTGCTCTTCCAGGGAGGCATGTGCGGCTTCGCGATCGCCGGGGACCTCTTCAACGCGTTCGTCTTCTTCGAGCTGATGAGCGTCGTGGCGTACGCGCTGACGGGACACCGGGTCGAGGAGGCCAGGGCGGTACAGGGCGCGCTGACGTTCGGTGTGGTCAACTCCCTCGGCGCCTATGCCATGTTGATGGGCATCGTGCTGCTGTACGCACGCACCGGCGAGCTCGCCATGTCGCAGATCGGGCGGCGGCTCGACGAGCACGGCCCGCCCGACGCGCTGGTCCTCACCGCCTTCGTGCTCGTCCTGACCGGGCTGCTGGTCAAGGCCGCCGCCGTGCCCTTCCACTTCTGGCTGCCGGACGCGCACGCGGTCGCACCGACACCGGTGTGCATGCTGCTGTCCGGCGTGATGGTCGAACTCGGTGTCTACGGGGTCTGGCGCGTGTACGGGGACGTCTTCGCGGGGCCGGGCGGCATCCCGGCGGCGGACCTGGAGCGCGCGCTGGTGGTGCTCGGCGCACTGACCGGCGTGGTCGGGGCCGTGCTGTGCTGGTGCCAGCGGCACATCAAGCGGCTGCTGGCGTACTCGACGGTCGCCCACGTAGGGCTGTTCCTCATCGGAATCGGCGTGCTCAAGCCGGAGGGCGACGGCGGCGTCGCGCTCTACATCCTCGGCCACGCCGGAGTGAAGGCCGCCCTCTTTGCCTGTACGGGCATCCTCCTCGACCGGTACGGCAGCGTCGACGAACACGCGCTGCACGGGCGCGCCCGGAAGACGCGCGGGGTCGCGGTGCTCTTCGGAGTGGGTGCGCTGGGGCTCGCCGGACTGCCTCCGTTCGGGACCGGGCTGGGCAAGGCGCTCACCGAGGAAGCGGTGGGGCCTGCCCTGACCGTGCTGTTCGTGGCCGTGTCGACGGTGACGGCGGGTGCGGTGCTGCGGGTCGGCGCGCGGGTGTTCCTCGGCCTCGGGCCGAAACCGGAGGAGGACGTCTCCGAAGAGCACTACGAGACGACCGGCGCCGGCGAACGCCCCGAGACCCGGCGGCGGCTGACGCGCGTACCGGACACCATGACGGCCGTGCCCGCGGTGCTGCTCGCCGCCGCGCTCGCCGTCGGCGTGGCCCCCGGCTTCGCCACCGTGGTCGACCACTCGGTGAGCGAGGCCGGATCCGGCGGGGCGTTCACCTCGCCCCACTGGACCACGGCCGGAGTGCTTCTCGGCCTCACGTCGACACTCCTGGCCGTGGTCCTCGCCGCGCTGGCCGTCACCCGAGCGAAGAGCCTGCTCGGCGAGGCCTGGACCGGACCGCTGCGGCGGCTCCAGTCCGGGCACATCGGCGACTACGTGGCATGGCTGCTCGCGGGCGCCGCCCTGCTCGGAGCGCTGGCGCTTCCCGGCATCATCGCCGGGTGAGGTTGGTGAGGTTGGTGAGGTTGGTGAGGTTGGGGTGAGGTGGTGAGTCGGGTGAGGCGAGGTGGGCGGTGACGTCGCTCGAGCCGGTCGAGGCTCAGGTCCCGTACGTCACCTGTACGTTCTTGAAGCCCAGGGAGCCCAGCAGTCCTTTGAGCATGCTGGTGGTGTTCTCCTCGGCGCGGGCGGTCAGTTGACTGTCTTTCGCGGCGTCGCCTATGTGGCGTGCGGCGAGCCGCTGGACCGCGCGCTCGTCGTTCGGGTTGTCGGAGAAGATGTCGCCGAGCCGGTCGAGGAGGCCGCGCTGCTTGGAAACGGCGTAGGACTGGTCGGGGTCGAGCGCGGGCTTGCCCAGTGCGGCGTGGGGGAGCCTGAGCGTGGCCGACGTGCGGTCGTCGTTGACCGTCACGTCCTTCTCGCCGATCTTTCCGAGGTCGACATAGGCGTCCACGGTGCCCGCGCCCACGTACAGGGTGCGGGTGCCGCGAACCGCGTCCGGCAGGTACTGGGTGTCCTTCTCGAGATCCACCACCACCTGGAAGTTGCCCGAGGCGGCGTCGTAACGGCTGATGTCCTGGATGGACTTGAGGAGTGTGGGTCCCGACCGGTCGTAGGTGTCCTCGCGGAACACGTCGCGCAGCCCGGGCAGCAGGCTCAGGCGCAGCCCGGCGAGGAGCACCACCAGAACCAGCACGACCGCACTCAAGACCTTCGCCCATCCGGGCAGGCGCTTCAGGGACGTCGTCATGTGGAACGTCCTCCTTCCCCTTATCTAATGCCCTTCAAATCCCTTGTCAGACCGCTTTGTTGGGCGATTTAGGGCGATGCTGGGGCCTTTGGGGGACGTGGGGTTCGGCGGTCTGCAGTTGTTCAGCCGAAGCTGCCGGAGCGTCCTCGTCGGAACGCGGGTCTGGGTCCGCGCACCCTCCACGGCGGGCAGCAGCAGCACCGCGCCGTCGAGGACCTCCAGGCGCGTTCGACCTCCGCGATGGCGTCGAAGTGCCCGGGAGTGTCGATGAGGTTGATCTGGACGCCGCCGACAGTGAAGGCGGCGACGGCCGAGCGGATGGTGATCCCGCGCCGCCGCTCGATCGCGCCGTCGTCCGTGCGGGTGTCGCCGGCGTCCTCGCTGCCGAGCCGGTCGATGACGCCGGCGTCGAAGAGCAGCCGCTCGGTGAGTCTGGTCCTACCCGCGTCGACGTGAGTCAGGATGCCGACGTTCAGGGTGTTCGAGCTGCGCGGAGTGTGCGCGGTGTTCAGGGAACGCATGTGTGGTCGAGTCCTCGAGAACTGTCGTCCGATGGGGGCGAAGGGTTCCGAGGACTCGGCGCATTCCGTGCTCCTGAAGTCGGGAAGGGGGTACGAGCCCTTCATGGCGCGCTCGCAGCGGTGGGCCGCAACGGATTTTCCCCGCCGCGGCGCAACCTCGGTTTCCCGGCCGTGGACACGGCGGGCGAACGGCAGTACCGAATAGACCTAGCGAGACAGACCTGGCGAGACGAAGCGAACAGAACCAGCGACACGACCAAGCGGACCACGCTCATGTCACCCCCGTGATCAGGAGGGCTCGCAGTGGCCAAGGCGAAGTTCGAGCGGACCAAGCCGCATGTCAACATCGGCACGATCGGTCACATCGACCACGGCAAGACGACCCTCACGGCGGCCGTGACGAAGGTCTTGCACGACCGGTTCCCCGACCTCAATCCGTACACGCCGTTCGAGCAGATCGACAAGGCACCCGAGGAGCGCCAGCGCGGCATCACGATCTCGATCGCGCATGTCGAGTACCAGACGGAGCGGCGGCACTACGCGCACGTCGACTGCCCGGGGCACGCGGACTACATCAAGAACATGATCACCGGTGCGGCGCAGATGGACGGCGCCATCCTGGTGGTCGCCGCGACCGACGGCCCGATGCCGCAGACCAAGGAGCACGTTCTGCTCGCGCGCCAGGTCGGCGTCCCGTACATCGTCGTCGCCCTGAACAAGACCGACATGGTCGACGACGAGGAGATCCTCGAACTCGTCGAGCTCGAAGTGCGCGAGCTGCTCACCGAGTACGAGTTCCCGGGTGACGACGTCCCGGTCGTCAGGGTCTCCGCGCTCAAGGCCCTCGAAGGCGACGAGCGGTGGACCGGGTCGGTGCTCGAACTCCTCGCGGCCGTCGACGAGTTCGTCCCCGAGCCCGCACGCGATGTCGACCGGCCGTTCCTGATGCCGATCGAGGACGTCTTCACCATCACGGGCCGCGGCACGGTCGTCACCGGCCGCATCGAGCGCGGCGTGCTGAAGGTCAATCAGGAGGTCGACATCATCGGCATCCACGACGAGAAGACGAAGACGACGGTCACGGGCATCGAGATGTTCCGCAAACTGCTCGACGAGGGCCGGGCCGGGGAGAACGTCGGGCTGCTGCTGCGCGGGGTGAAGCGCGAGGACGTCCAGCGTGGGCAGGTCGTCATCCGGCCGGGCTCGGTGACCCCGCACACCGAGTTCGAGGCGAGGGCGTACATCCTGTCGAAGGACGAGGGCGGTCGGCACACGCCCTTCTTCCACAACTACCGGCCGCAGTTCTACTTCCGCACCACGGACGTCACGGGAGTGGTGACGCTGCCCAAGGGCACCGAGATGGTCATGCCGGGTGACAACACGACCATGCACGTCCAGCTGATCCAGCCGATCGCGATGGAGGAGGGGCTGAAGTTCGCGATCCGGGAGGGCGGCAGGACGGTCGGTGCCGGTCAGGTCACCAAGATCCTCAAATAGCCCCGGGCAAGCTCCTCGAGCAAGCCGCAGGGCGGTGTCTCCGAGTGGCCCCGGGGGCGAGATCCTTGATCAGCCCCTGGGGCCGTCATAAGGACCCCGAGGTGGTTTCGTGCTGTCCGAGGACCTCGTCCATGCTCGACAGCGCAGGCATGACCCCGTCGAGCCCGGTCACGCTGAGAATGCGCAGGGTCAGCGGATGGGTGCATACGAGGTGCAGCTGTCCGCCCTGCGCGAGGACCCGGCGGCGGGCCCGGTACAGCAGGCGCAGGCCCGAGCAGTCGAAGAAGTCGATGTTCCGCAGGTCGAGCACGACCTGGGCGGCCGCACGCCCCGTCGCCGCGTCCAGGACCGGGATGATGTCCAGCGCCGCGAGGATGTCGATCTCGCCGTGGAACTCCAGCACTGTGTGCCCGCGGTCCTGGCGGACGCGCAGGTGAGGAGAGAGGGGCGTGGAATCGTCGCCCACGACGACATCACCTCCAACAAGGTCACCGGGGGCCAGGGTGACGTCGTTCTGCGAGCGTAGACGCGGCACTGTGGCGCTGGAGGCCGCTAAACCGTTCCCCACCCAGCAAGTTACCCTCGATGGAGTGAATTTCAGCATGTTCGATTGACATATGTCTTCGATTTGCGGGGCGTGTCGCCTACCGGATTTCAGGGCAGCGCGTGGCCGCCTCGCGGCACAGTGCCTGCCGGGCCCGCGGGGCGGCGACTGCTGGGCCCCGCGGAGCGGCAGCTGCCGGGCCCGCAGGGCGGCCCTAGGACAGTGCCTGCCACGCCTTCGACAGTGCCTGCCGGAACTGGTCGGTCTGGTGCGCGGTGAGGTCCCGGACCATGCGCTCCTCGAGTTCCTGTACGGCCTCGGCGTGCTGTGCGAGCAGATCGCGGCCAGACTCGGTGAGGAGGATCAGGAGCTCGCGGCGGTTGTGCGGATTGCGCTCGCGGCGCACGAGGCCGCGGTTCTCCAGGGCCCGGACCACATCGGCCACGGACTGCGCGGTCACGAACGAGTCACGTGCGAGCTGTGCCGCGGACAGGCCGTCGTGCCGCTCCAGGACGGTGAGCGAGGTGTATTGCAGAGCTGTGATGCCCGCCGGTTTCAGCAAGTCGTCAAGGTGTGAGCGGACGACGAGTTCCACCTGCTTGACCATGTACAGGAGCGACGGGGGTGCCTTGGTGACGACCATGGGTTCAGCCTAGGGCATTGACAGGAAACCTGTCTGTAATGAGACTGCGAACCAACAGGAATCCTGTTGGTTGAAAACTTGGCGATCAAGACTGGCAAGGCTGAGGAGTGGGCAATGACGACCACCTTTGAGGGCGGGCCCGGGCAGCTGTTCATCGGTGGACAGTGGCGCGAGGCGGCCGACGGAGCGCGTACGGACGTGATCGATCCGTCCACCGGAGAGGTGGTCACGACCGTCGCGGAGGCATCCGCCTCCGACGTCGACGCGGCCGTCCGCGCCGCCCGCGAGGCGTTCGACAACGGCCCGTGGGCGAAGCTGAGCGGACGTGAGCGCGGCCGGGTGCTGCACCGCGTCTCGGAGCTGATCCGGGAGAACGCCGACGAGATCGCTGCTCTGGAGAGCCTCGACGTCGGCAAGCCGATCTCGCTGTGCCTCCCGGTGGACGTGCTGACCGCCGCCGACGAGTACGAGTACTGCGCGGCGCTCGCCCAGACCCTGGACGGGGCCACCCGCGACACTCCGTTGAACGCCCACGCGTACACGCGGCGCGGGCCGATCGGTGTGGTCGCGGCGATCACGCCGTTCAACTTCCCGCTGATCCTTTCCAGCTCGAAGCTCGCCCCCGCCCTCGCGGCCGGCAACGTCGTGGTGCACAAGCCCGCCGACGACACCCCGCTGAGCGCCCTCTACATGGCCCGGCTGCTCCAGAAGGCCGGTGTCCCGGACGGCGTCATCAACGTCGTCACCGGTGCCGGTCCGGTCGCCGGCGAGGCGCTCCTCAGGAATCCCGGCGTCGACAAGGTCGCCTTCACCGGGTCGACCGCGATCGGCAGGCACGCCGCGAGCGTGGCCGGCGAGGCGCTCAAGTCGGTCACGATGGAGCTGGGCGGCAACGCGGCCAACATCGTCTTCGAGGACGCCGACCTGGAGAAGGCGGTCGGCGCCGTCATCAAGGGCTTCGTCTTCAACACCGGCCAGTTCTGCATGGGCGGCCCGCGACTCCTCGTCGCGCGTCCCCTCTACGACACGGTGGTGGGCATCCTCGCCGACGCGGTCCCCGGTGTACCGATCGGCGATCCCCGGGACCCGGGGACCGTCATCGGGCCGATGGCGGGCGAGAAGCACGTACGCAAGGTCGAGGAGTACGTCGCCCTGGCCCGCAAGGAGGGCGGCCGTGTCGTCTGCGGCGGCGAGCGTCTGGACCTGAACGGGGGCTTCTACTACCAGCCCACGGTCATCGCGGGCCTGGCCAACGACTCCCGCGTGGTCCAGGAGGAGATCTTCGGGCCGGTCCTCACCGTGCAGCCCTTCGACTCCGAGGACGAGGCCGTCGAACTGGCCAACTCGACTCCGTACGGCCTGGCTTCGGGCCTCCAGACCACCGACCTGGCCCGCGCTCACCGCGTCGCCGACCGGCTCCAGGCGGGCATCGTATGGGTCAACGACTGGGCGATGCTCGACCCCGCGGTGCCGTTCGGCGGGGTCAAGGCATCCGGCTTCGGCCGCGAGTACGGGCCCGAGGCGCTGGCCTCCTACACCAAGGTCAAGTCGGTCGTCATCTCGCTCGACTGAGCTCGACCGAGCGTCCATCAGCATCAGCATCAGTCTCGGCTCTCGACCGGCTCTGGACCCCGTCGCTCTCCCGCGGCTCACCATCAAGCAAGGAGTTAGCACTATGCCCACCACCACTCGCGCAGCCGTGGTCGAGTCCGGGGGAGCGCCCTTCGCCCTCGCCGACGTCGAGCTCGACGAGCCCCGCGCCAATGAAGCCCTCGTCCGCATCGTGGCCGCGGGCCTGTGCCACACGGACCTCGGCGTCGCGAGCGGCGGACTGCCGTTCCCGCTGCCCGGAGTTCTGGGGCACGAGGGAGCCGGCATCGTCGAGGCGGTCGGCGCGGACGTCACCGGAGTCGAGCCCGGCGACCACGTCGTGCTGTCCTTCACCTCCTGCGGCTCCTGCCGCAACTGCCGTGACGGCCACCCGGCGTACTGCGCCACCTGGCTGCCGCTGAACCTCCTCGGCGGCGGTCGCGCCGACGGCTCGTCCACGATCAGCCGTGACGGGAACCCGATCGGGGGCCACTTCTTCGGCCAGTCCTCCTTCGCCGAGCGGGCGCTGGTGGACGAGCGCAGCCTCGTCAAGGTCGACAAGGACGTGCCGCTGGAGTCCCTCGCGCCGCTCGGCTGCGGCGTACAGACCGGCGTCGGCGCCGTCTGGAACGTCCTCAAGCCCGAGTCGGGCAGCACTCTCGTCGTCCTCGGCGCCGGAGCCGTCGGCCTGTCCGCCGTGATGGCCGCGCGCCTCACCCCCGCGACCACGGTCATCGCCATCGACAAGGTCGGCGAACGCCTGGAGCTGGCCCGGGAGTTGGGCGCCACGCACACCGTGAACGCCGGGGAGGCCGATATCGCCGAGGCGGTACTGGAGCTCACCGGCGGCCAGGGCGCCGACGGCGTCGTGGAGACCACCGGCAACGTCGCCGTACTGCGCAAGGGAGCCGACATGCTGGCCGCGCGCGGCACCCTGGTCGTCGTCGGCGCCCCGCCCTTCGGGACCGAAGTGGCCCTGGACGTCAACGCGTTGCTCCCCGGCCGGCGCGTGGTCGGCCTGACCCTCGGCGACACCGAGACCCAGACCGGCATCCCCGCCCTGGTCCAACTCGTCCGCGACGGCCGCCTCCCGCTGGACCGCCTGATCGGCTACTACCCGTTCGCGGAAATCGACCAGGCGGTACGGGACATGAAGGCGGGCAAGACGATCAAGCCGGTACTCACGTTCGGCTAGGCCGGGCCGCGACCGATGTGCTACCGGGCGGCGTGCAGGGCCACGAGCAGGCGCCACACCTTGTGGGCGATCTCCTCCGGCGTGGCCTCGACGAGCCCGTGCAGCCAGTCGGCGAGGACGCCCGCGAAGGTCGCGGCGACGGCGGAGGCGATGAGCGGGGCCTCCGGCGCGCCGACGAGTTCCCGCTCGGCGAGGCTGCGGGCGCGCAGATCCTGGTGCAGTACGCGGCCGAGCGGCCCGCCGCCGCCCGGGCTCAACAGGGCGCGGTAGAGCGGGGCGTGCGGGGGCAGGCCTTCGAAGAACGCGAGCAGGGCGGCCGGCGCCGACCTGGGGTCGGGCCTGCCCCGCCACGCGTGCAGGGCGTCCACGGCGTCGCGTACGACATCGGCGCAGGCGTCGACGGCCAGCGCCTCCAGGTCGGCGTAGTGCAGATAGAACGTGGCCCGGCCGACCCCGGCCCCGCGCACCAGCGCCGCGACGCTGACCTCCGCGAGCGGGCGCCGGGCGCACTCGTCGAGGAGGGCCCGGCGCAGTTTGGCCCGGGTGCGTTCGGCTCGGGGGTCGGCGGTCACTGTGCGGCGAGGACGGCGGCGAGGGCGAGGGCGCCGGGCAGGGCCTGCGCGAACAGGATGCGACGGTTCGCGGTGACCGTCCCGTACACGCCCGCGACGATCACGCACACCAGGAAGAAGACCTGCGCGCGGAACCCCGTCGGTTCATCGGCGACCAGCCCCCATACGAGGCCGGCCGCGAGAAACCCGTTGTAGAGCCCCTGGTTGGCGGCCAGCGCGGCCGTGGCCCGCGCCATCTCCGGGTCGAACCCGTGCAGCCCGCGCCCCGGCTTCCGCTCCCACAGGAACATCTCCAGAACCAGGATGTACGCGTGCAGGGCGGCGACAAGGCCGACCAGCACGTTCGCGAGCGTTTGCATGGTGGGGAGCTCCTTCAGAGATGTTCCTGGACAGGTGTCCACCATACATGGACGCCTGTCCAGGAAATCTCCGCGAGCTCATGGGTCACGTCACGGGAACGGTCATGTCGACTCCGCCGCCCGCCGGAGGTTGAGCGCCCGCAGGGCCAGCTGCATCTCGAACTGGGTGGTGGGGTCATGCAGCCGGTCGCCGAACAGCTCGTCGAGCTGGCGCATGCGGTAGCGGACCGTCTGGGGGTGCACGGCGAGGCGCGTGGCGACCTCGCTGGCGTTGTGGCCGCACTGGAGCCAGCTGAGGAGTGTCTCCGCGAGCCGTTGACGCTGGGGCGGGCGGATGGCGTCCAAGGGGCGCAGATGCCGGTCCGCCATCGCCTCCACCAGAGCCTCGTCGCGGAACAGCAGCAGCGTCGCCAGATGGTCCCGGCAGTGCACCATCTCCGTGTCCGGCAGCACACCCCGCCGGGCCAGGTCCAGCGCCTCGGCCGCCCACCGCAGCGACCTCGCGCCCTCCTGGAGCGCGACGCTCGGCCCCATGACGGCGCGTAACCCGTGCAGCGCCCCGGCGACCGCACGCGCCCGCCCGGGACCCTCCGGATCGGGCACCACCAGCACGGCCGGCCGTACGTCGAACCGCGCCAGGAACTCCGGCGGCACGATGGGTCGCGACGCGCCGGCCCGCGCGCCGTCGTCGATGACGACCACGGCCAGCGTGCGCGGTACGGGCCACTGCGCCGTGTGCGCGAGATCGCTGATGGCCGCGGCGGAAGCCGGCGGATCCGCGATGAGCAGATCGACCAGCCGCGTACGCCGCTGCTGCAGCTCGCCGGCCGCGTGCAGCCGCGCCTCCGTGTACCCCGCCGTCGTCGCGGCCGCCATCTCGTCGAGGTGCAGGAACAGTGCCTCCCCGAACGCGGCCAGCACCTGACGGGGCAGCAGATCGGCGTCGGCCAGCGCGTTGATCCGACGCCAGGTCACCCGCGCACCGAGCCGCAGCGCCGACTGGAACGCGTCGAGACTGCGCCCCTCCTCCGCCTCGCCCCGGCCGATGCGCTGATACGTCGCCTTCACCGGCTCCCAGTCGGTGTCGGGCTTCGCCATCCGCTCCAGGAACCCCTGCAACGCGTGCTCCACGCCCTGGTGCACGACATGCATGTACATGCCGTCTGTCGGACGCGCGTACTCCGGGATCTCGGTTCTGATGGCCGCTACGACCTCTTCCGTGATGTCGGCGAAGAACGGTCTGAGGTGGTGGTGCAGACCCGAAGGGAACGCCTTGAACGGGCCGTTGGGCTCTTCGATCGTCGCTGTGGCGCCCGCGGCCTTGCTCTCCAGAATGCGTAAACCGTTCACGCAGCGGCTCCTTCCGCGCACGGGAAGTAGGGCACGGAGACGATACCCGCACGGATTCTGCCCAGCGCCATCGGCGATTGACAGACACACCACCGGCGTTTGTCATTTAGCGACAACCGGGGCGGGGCCGCCTACCGCTTCATGACAACCGGGGCGTGATTCTTCGCGGCTTTCTTCGCGGCCGGGGGAAGCCAGGTCCGCGCCACCACCCGCCGGTGGCGACCCCGGCGGCGCAGCGTCAGCAGCGTCACGAGCGCGCCCGCCAGTACACAGCACGCGGCCAGCCGGAGCCCCAGGTCGTAGCCCTCCAGGAAGGCCCCGCGCGGATCCGTGCCGGCCCGCAGCTCGGAGCGCTCACGCCGGGTGAGGACCACGCCGACCAGGACCACCCCGAACACGCCCGAGACCTCCCGTGCCGCGCTCACCAGCCCGGTCGCCATCCCCATTCCGGCCTCCGGGACCCGGGCGAGCGACCGTACCGTCAGGGGAGTGGTGAACGCGGAACCCCAGCCGATCAGCACCAGCCCCGGCTGCAGCTCCCAGAAGCCGGCGCGCGCGCCCGTCCCCGAGACGTACAGCAGACCGACCGCCACCATGCCGAGCCCCGCCGCGATCGAGACATGGGCGCCCAGCGCACGGGCCGCCCGCTCGGCCACCGGCGTGCCCAGCAACAGCGCGCCCGCGAGTGGCAGAAAGGCGAGCCCCGCCCTGGTCGGTGAGAAGCCGAGCACCTGCTGGAGGTAGAGGGCCGTGAAGAAGAAGACGCCGTTGACGCCGATGCCCCACAGCACCTGCGCGACGACCCCGCCGGTGAGGAACCGGTCGCGCAGCAGCCGGAGTTCGACGAGTGGCCGGGCGGTCCGGGCTTCCACGACGAGGAACACACAGGTGGCGACCGCCGAGACACCGAGGCACAGCGGTACGGGCGCGGCGCGGAACCCGTGCTCTCCGCCGCGCACGAGACCGTACGTGAGCAGATAGAGCGCGAGTACGGACAGGAGCACACCGGGCAGATCGAGGCCGCCGCGCCGAGGGGCGGACCTGGCGGGCACGGCCGGCATCAGCAGCAGGGCGATCAGCCCGAACGGGACGTTGAGCGCGAACACCCAGCCCCAGCCCCATCGCTGGGTGACGAAGCCGCCGACCACGGGCCCCAGCGCGAGCGCCACGGCGAGCGCCGCGGTCCACAGCCCGACGGCCATCGAGCGCCGCGGCGCGGGCAGATCGACCGCGACCACCGCGAGCGAGGCCGGGATGACCAGCGCGGCCCCGACCCCCTGCACCGTACGGGCTCCGATCAGCGCCCCACCGCTGTCCGCGAGGGCGGCCGCCGCCGACGCCGCAGTGAAGACCACGATCCCGGCGGCCAGCACGGACCTGCGCCCGAACAGATCGGTCAGCCGGCCGCCGGGCAGCAGCAGTGCGCCGAAACTGAGCACGTAGCTGGCGGCCACCCACTCCAGGTCCGTGACGCTCAGGCCCAGTTCGCGCTGCACGGTGGGCAGGGCCACGTTGATGACCGTGTTGTCGAGCGTCGTGATGAACCCGGTCAGCGTGAGCAGGGAAAACAGCGCGATCAGCCGTGCACGGCTCACAAGTGGCTCCTTCCGCCGTCGCAGGGATTCTCGGCGGGAGAGAGGCGCCCGGGCTCTGGCCCACGGCATGGAATAGGGGACGCGCTTTTGTCACGTACTGACAGAAGGCGGGAGGCGAACTGTCAGTACGTCGTCTAACCCACCGGTCGTCCGGAGGCGGAACCTGGGGCACCCGTCTCAAGCGGGTCACTCAGCTCAGCCTGGTCACCCGTCTCAGCCTGTGCACCGCCTCAACTCGCGCCGCCGCCGACCCAGTTGGAGCAGCCATGACGTCCGCCCGGCCCGCCGTCGCCGACGCAGTCTCCCTCACGGACCACCTGCGGCACTGGGCCAGACACCGGCCGCAGCAACGCGCCTTCAGCCACGTCGACTTCCCCGACGGCTCATCGTCCGGGCGGCACCGCACCCTCGGCTGGAGTGCGCTCGACGCCCGGGCCAGAGCCGTCGCCGCCCGGCTCGGCACGGTCGCGTCCCCGGGCGAACGGGCCGCCCTGCTACTGCCCCAAGGGCTCGACTACGCCGCCGCGTTCCTCGGCTGCCTGTACGCGCACGTCATCGCCGTACCCCTCTTCGGCCCTCAACTCCCCGGCCACGAAGGGCGATTGGCGGCCGTCCTCGCCGACTGCGAACCGGCCTGCCTGCTCACCGACTCCACCACCACCCCGGCGGTACGCGACTTCGTCCGCGACCGCGGCCTGCCGGACGTCCCCGTCGTCCCCGTCGACCAACTCCCCATCCAGCACACCGGGTTCGGCTTCGGCGACCCGGACGAGCCGGATCCGGCTCCGGAGCCGGACGAGATCGCCTACCTCCAGTACACCTCCGGCTCCACCCGCAGCCCGGCCGGCGTGATGATCAGCCACGCCAACGTCGTCGCCAACGCACGCCAGGCCATCGACGCGTTCGTCGCCGACCCGGAGGCCGCCACGACGGTCGGCTGGCTGCCCCTCTTCCACGACATGGGTCTCGTCCTCAGCATCGCCGCGCCCGTCGTGGGCGGCTTCCCGTCCGTCCTCATGGACCCCGTCGCCTTCCTCCAGGACCCCTCCCGCTGGCTGCGCCTCCTCGGCTCGTACGAGGGAACGATCAGCGCAGCCCCGAACTTCGCCTACGACTACTGCGTGGCCCGCACGGACCCCGCCCTCGTCGATGAACTCCGCCTGGACCGCGTACGGGTACTCATCAACGGCAGCGAGCCGATCCGGGCCAGGACGGTGCACCGCTTCCGGACGGCGTTCGAGCCCGCCGGACTCGACCCCGCGGTGCCCTGCCCGGCGTACGGCCTGGCGGAGGCCACCGTGTTCGTCACCGCGGGCTCTCCGGACGAACCTCTCTCGACCGTCGCCTGCGACGCCGACGCGCTCGGGAAGGGACGCATCGAGGAGACCTCGGGCGAGGGAGCGGCCGTGGTGCTCGTCTCGTGCGGGGCGCCCGTCGGGCAGGAGCTGCGGATCGTCGGTGCCGACGGCGCCGTGCTGCCGGACGGACGGGTCGGCGAGATCCAGCTGCGCGGGCCCAACATCGGGCTCGGTTACTGGAAACGCGCCGGGCTCTCCGCCGAGACCTTCGGCTTCGGCGCGACAGGCGACTGGCTGCGCACCGGTGACCTCGGTGCCCTGCACGACGGGCGACTCCTCGTCACCGGCCGTCTCAAGGACGTGATCATCGTGGACGGGCGCAACCACTACCCCCAGGACATCGAGGAGACCGTACAGACGGCCGTGTCCCTGATCCGCCGGGACCGGCTCGCCGCGTTCGGAGTGACCCGGCCGGTCGGGGTGGGCGAGGAACTCGTCGTGGTCGCGGAGCACCGGCGGGACACCGATCCGACGGCCGAGGAGGCCGGGGACGCCGAACGCACCGTACGCGCCGAGGTCTCCGCCCGCCACGGGCTGCGCCTCGGGTCGTTGCTGCTCGTACCGCCCGGCGCCGTCCCCCGTACGAGCAGCGGCAAGGTGTCCCGCGCCGCCGCCCGGGCGCGCTTCCTCGACGGCGGGTTCGGCCCGCGATGAGCGCGTCGCGTACGGAGATCCGTGGGCTGGTCGCCGAACGGCTCCAGGCCTGGTACGGCCTCGGCCCGGACCAACTCCCCGACGACAGACCCCTGGCGGAGGCCGGACTGACCTCGCGGGACGCCGTGGCGCTGACGGCCGAGCTGAGCGGGCTGGCGGGGCGGCGGTTGCCGGACACGTTGCTGTGGGAGGCGCCGACGATCGACGCGCTGGTGGGACGGCTGGGGGAGGCCCCGCCCCTTCAGGTGCGCGAGGAGGTGCGGGACAAGCCCCAGACGGCCCGCACGTCCGCTACCGCACCCACCTCTGTCGCCATCATCGGCCTGGGCTGCCGCTTCCCCGGTGGCGTCACCTCGCCCGACGCCTACTGGCGGCTTCTCACCGAGGGCCGCGACGCCGTCGGCACGCTTCCGGCGGGCCGATGGGACCCCTTCGTGCGGGATCCGGCGCGGCTGCCGGACGACGTGAGCCGGTACGGCGCCTTCCTCGGCGGGATCGACGACATCGCGGGTTTCGACGCCGAGTTCTTCGGCATCCCCGCACACGAGGCCACCGCCATGGACCCCCAGCACCGCATGCTCCTCGAGGTCACCCGCGAGGCCCTCGACCACGCGGCCCTCTCGGCGCCCACGCTCGCGGGCACCCGCACCGGCGTCTTCGTGGGCATCAGCGGCAACGAGTACGCGCACCTCACGACCGCCGACCCCCGTGCCGTGGACGCCTGGACGGCCACCGGGGCCGCGCTGAGCATCGCCGCGGGCCGCCTCTCGTACGCCCTCGACCTGCGCGGCCCCAGCCTGTCCGTGGACACGGCGTGCTCGTCCTCGCTGGTCGCGGTGCATCACGCCGTACGCAGCCTGGTGACGGGCGAGAGCGACACGGCACTGGCCGCCGGGGTGAACCTGCTCCTGACCCCCGCCGTCACCCTCGGCTTCCAACGCACGGGCGCCCTCGCACCGGACGGCCGATGCAAGGCCTTCGACGCCGCCGCCGACGGGATCGTACGCGGCGAGGGCTGCGGCGTCGTTGTGCTGAAACGGCTCACGGACGCCGAACGCGACGGCGACCGCGTTCTGGCGGTGATCCGAGCGACGGCCGTCAACTCCGACGGCCGCTCCAACGGCCTGACGGCCCCCAACGCCGAGGCGCAGCGCGCCCTCCTTGCCGAGGCCCACTCCGAGGCCGACCCCACGACCGTGGACTACGTCGAGGCACACGGCACCGGCACCGCACTCGGCGACCCCATCGAGGCGAGCGCCCTCGGCGCCGTACTCGGCCGTGGCCGCGCCCTGGAACAGCCCCTCCTGATCGGCTCGGCCAAGACGAACCTCGGCCACCTGGAAGCGGCCGCCGGCATCGCGGGCCTGATCAAGACCGTGCTGGCCCTGCACCACGGCGAGATCCCCGCCCAACTCCACTTCACCCGACCGGGCCCGCACGCCGACCTCGACGCACTCGGCCTGCGCGTGGTCACCTCGCCCGAGCCCTGGCCCCGCTACTCGGGCACGGCCACCGCGGGCGTCTCGGCCTTCGGCTTCGGCGGTACGAACGCCCATGTCGTACTCGCCGAACACACTCCGGCCCGTCGGGCGAGCAGCACTTCAGAGCGCCCCCGGCTGCTTCTGCTCGACGGGCCGGTAAAAGAACGGGTGCGGTCGTACGCGGGCGAACTCGCCGCCTGGCTGGACACCCCCGAGAGCCGACGCGTACGCGACACCGACCTCGCCCGCACCCTCGCCGGCCGCATCGGACGCGGCCGCCATCGCGCGGCCATCGTCACCCGAAACCGCACGGAGACCGCCACCGCACTCGCCCGCCTCGCCGCAGGCGATCCCTCCCCGCACCTGGTCACAGGGGAAGGAACCCCCGGCGGACCCGGACCGGTATGGGTCTTCTCCGGCTACGGCTCCCAGTGGCCAGGCATGTGCAGCCAACTCCTCATGGCGGAAAGGGTGTTCGCGGCAGCCGTCGACCGACTGGAACCACTCCTGCGCGAGCACGCCGGCATCTCCCTGCGCGCCGGACTCAGATCCGACGCCGACCTGTCGACCCCCGCCACCGTCATGCCCGTCCTGTACGGAGTCCAGGTCGCCCTCGCGGAACTGTGGCACTCGTACGGCCTCGAACCCGCCGCCGTCATCGGCCACTCCCTGGGCGAGATCGCGGCGGCGGTCGCCTCGGGGGCGCTGGACGAGGCCACCGGTGCGCGGATCGTCGCCGTACGCTCCCGGCTGCTGGACCGGCTGACCGGTGGAGCCATGGCGGTCGTTGACCTCCCCGCTGTCGAAATCCCCTTACTGGCAAGGGAGTTCCGAACGCTCGAAGTCGCCGTGCACGCCTCGCCGGTGCAGAGCGTGGTCACCGGCTCTGCCGAGGATGTCGCCGCTCTGGTCGCCCGGGTGACCGAGAGCGGCGGCTTCGCCCGTTCGCTGGGCGTATCAGGAGCGGGGCACTCGCCCGAAGTCGAGGAACTGCTACCGGAGTTCGCGTGGGAGCTCGGCGAGATCCGGCACTCCACGCCGCGCTGCCGACGCTACTCCACCGCGCTCGACGATCCCCGCGAGGCCGTGCCCTGCGACACGGAGTACTGGGCGGCCAACCTGCGCAACCCCGTCCGGTTCGCGCAAGCGGTGCGCGCGGCGGCCGAGGACGGACACCGCGTCTTCGTGGAAGTGGCCCCGCACGCGACGCAGTTGCACCCGCTGACCGAGACTCTGCGGGACGCCGGCGCCGAGAACGCGCTGATCGTGCCCACCCTGCGCCGCGGCACCGACGACGCGCTGACCTTCCGCACCTCGCTGGCCACGCTGCTCGTCCATGGCGTACGGGCGGCCCAGCCGCGTGAGGGCCTGCACACCGACGGACGCATCGTGGACGTCCCGCCGCCCCGCTGGCGGCACCGCCGATTCTGGGCGGGGGAGGAGACGGCCGAGGACCCGATGCCGGCCGAGCCGCTCGACCGTGGTGCGGGCCTTCTGGAGCGGCTTCGGCTGTGCGTGGCCGGGGTGATGGGCTACAGCCCCGAACACCTCGACCCGGACACGCCGTTGACCGACCTCGGCCTCGACTCCCTCACGGCGGTGCGGATACGGGCCGTCGTGGAGCGGGAGTTCGACGTCGAGGTGGAGCCGGGGGTGCTGCTGAGGCGGGGGACGTTGAGAGGGGTCGCCGAACTGCTGGGAGACGGTGGACGCCAGGAGGAGGGCGTGCACCCTGGCCCCGGCACTCCCGTACGCAAGCACCCCACCGCGGCCTCCGGTCCCCTCCGCACCTTCCCCGCCACCGGCCCCCACACCCCCCTCTTCCTGGCCCACGCCGCGGGTGGATCCGCCGACGTCTACGCCCAGTTGGCACTCCGCCTCGACGGCGACCGCCCGCTGTACGGCTTCGACCGTCAGCCGGACCCCGAAGACGTGCCCGGACGGGCGGCGGAGTTCGCCCGGCGCATATGGGAGGTGCGCCCGAGGGGCCCCTGGCTGCTCGGTGGTTGGTCGTACGGCGGAGTCATCGCGCAGGAGGCGGCCAGACTCCTGTCCGCGCACGGCCCCGTCCACGCCCTGGTCCTGCTCGACTCGGTGCTGCCCCTGCCCACCCGTCTCACCGCGGCCGACCTGGCCCTGCGCCACTTCCGGGACTTCGCCGCGTACGTGGAACGCACCTACGGCACCGCGCTCGACCTGCCGTACGACGAACTCGCCGGGCTCGACGACAGGGACCAGATCGACCTGGTCATCAAGATGCTGAGGGACTCGGTCGAGCTTCCCGACCCAGTGCTGGAGCATCAGCGCACCTCCTATCTGGACCTCCGCAGCGGCGAGCGCCACAGGCCCGGCCGGTACACCGGCCGCACCCTGCTCTACCGGGCGAGCGAGCCCGCCCCGCACACCGTCCGCGACCCCCGCTACGAGCGCGACGACGCGACCCTGGGCTGGGCCGCCCACTGCACCGACCTCACCGTCGTTCCACTGCCCGGACACCATCTGTCGCTGCTCGACCCACCGGTCGTCGACGAGCTGGCCCGCCTGCTGACACGCGATCTGCGGGACTCCTGAAAGGACCGTCACCCATGCCTCTCAAGCGCAGATACGCCGCTCTCGCGGTCACGACAGCCATGCTGGGAGCGGGAGTCGGCATCGCCGCGCCCTCGGCGGCCGCCCCCATCGCGGCCACCGTCAAAGACACCGACGGCGCCACCATCGTCGGCGAGAAGTGGCTCGACGCCCGTACCGTCGACCTCACCGTCGACTCTCCCGCCGTCGGCGCCTCCCTGCCCGTACGAGTGGTCCTGCCGACCGGATACGCCGCCCAACCGAACCGGACCTGGCCCGTCCTCTACCTCCTCCAGGGCGCCCACGACGACTACACGTCCTGGACCCGGGAGACGGACGTCGTCGACTTCCTCGCCGGTCAGGACGTCCTCACCGTCATGCCGTCGTCCGGTCCCACCGGCATCCCCACCGACTGGTGGAACTACGGCAGGGCCGGCGCTCCGGACTACGAGACGTTCCAAGTGGACGAGCTGATGGGCCTGTTGCGGCAGAGGTTCCGGGCGGGATCCGACCGGGCTGTCGCCGGTGTCTCCACCGGCGGCTACGGAGCCCTGGCCTTCGCCGCCCGCCACCCCGGCACCTTCGGCGCGGCCGCCTCGTACAGCGGAATCCTCGACACCACTGCGCCGGGCATGCCGACCGTGCTCGGCGCGATCGTCGCCCGGGAGCAGCAGCTGCCGGGGACCCTCTGGGGCAGCCCGCTGTTGCAGCGGGCCAACTGGACCCGGCACAACCCGTACGCGCAGGCCCGCAACCTCAAGGGCACCAGGCTGTACGTCTCCCAGGGCAGCGGCCTGCCCGGCGACGACTCCGGCAACCTCGAAGGCGCGGTCCTCGAAGGTGTGCTCTGGTCCCAAGCACATCGTTTCGCACGGCAGTTGGACGCCCTGGACATTCCCGCCCAGGTGCACTTCTACCGCGGCGGAGTGCACGACTGGCCTTACTGGCGGCAGGAGTTCAAGGCGTCGTGGCCGACGCTCGCGGCGGGCCTCGGCCTGACCTGACCTCACCCGGCCCTCCTGGGCCGCCTGACAACTTACGGAGGAACCACATGGACGCCCTGGCCGAGGCCGTCGTGGCGGGAGCCGCCCGCACCGAACTGGAACGCCTCCCCATACCCGACCGCTTCACCGCCGCCCACCTGCGCGCGGAGGACGTGGACAGTTTCAGCGGAGTCGCCGACAAGGACGTCCGCAAGTCCATCCACATCGGCGATGTGCCGATGCCCGCACTCGCCCCGACCGAGGTGCTGGTCGCCGTCATGGCGAGCGGCATCAACTACAACACCGTGTGGTCGGCGATGTTCGAACCCATCCCGACCTTCACTTTTCTGAAGCACTTCGGCCGCCAGGACCGCTGGGCGGCCCGGCACGACCGGCCCTTCCACGTCATCGGCTCGGACGCGTCCGGCGTCGTCGTCCGCACCGGCTCGGGGGTGCGCAGATGGCAGGTCGGCGATCACGTCGTGGTGAGCCCGGTGTACGTCGACGAGGAAGACCCGGCGACCCACGCCGACGGCATGCTGGGCGCGGGCCAGCTGGCGTGGGGCTTCGAGACCAACTACGGGGGGCTGGCCCACTACGCCGTCGCCCGGACCAGTCAACTCCTCCCCAAGCCTGCCCACCTGACCTGGGAGGAGGCCGCCTCGAATCCGCTGTGCGCGGGCACGGCCTACCGGATGCTGGTCAGCGACCGGGGTGCCCGGATGACGCAGGGCGACGTGGTGCTGATCTGGGGAGCGGCCGGCGGCCTCGGCGCGTACGCGGTCCAACTCGTCCGCAACGGCGGCGGGATCGCCGTCGGCGTCGTCAGCAGCGAGCGGAAGGCCGAGTATGCCCGCCGCCTGGGCTGTCACGCGGTCATCAACCGCGAGGAGATCGGCCTCAGCGGCAGCGAGGCGCCCGCCGATCCCACCGTGACCGGCAAGCGGCTCGGCAAGCTGATCCGGGCCGCGACCGGAGAGGACCCGCACATCGTCTTCGAGCACGTGGGCCGCGCCACCTTCGGCGTCTCCGTCTTCGTCGTTCGTCGCGGCGGCACGGTGGTGACCTGCGGATCCAGCACCGGCTACCACCACGAGTTCGACAACCGCTACCTCTGGATGCGCCTCAAACGCGTCATCGGCAGCCACGGCTCCAACCTCCATGAGCAGGCCGCCGTCGGCCGCCTCCTCGACCTCGGCCACCTCAAGCCCGCGCTCACCGAGACCTACCCCCTCACCGACACGGCCGAGGCGGCCCGCCTGGTCCAGAGCAATGCCCATATGGGCAAGATCGGCGTCCTTTCCCTGGCTCCGACGCCCGGCCTCGGCGTCACCGATTCCGAACGCACGGTGCGGCTCAGGTGATGCGAGTAAAGGGATTTGTCGACTCGTTTGGCCTGGTCGGAGCGTAGCCAAAGCGTCACTGAAGTGGGCAGGGAGGGTTGATACGGGGGAGATCGAACCCGATAAGGTTCCTTCGGGCGCGGCGAGTTGACGCGGTAGGACGGTTGTCGCTCGCTGTCTCCGCATGTCCGTCGCGGGGTGGAACGCCGCGTGACGCGTGCCGCTCCGAGCTTCAACCCCCCTCTGTTCGATCGTGTTGCTCCGAAGGATGCAGATGGAACTTGCCACTCCGCCCCCGGCGGCGCGGGCGCCCGTCGCCTGGTACAGCTGGTGGCTGCTGCCACTGGCCTTGGGCGCCGGAACCGTCGTCGCCGCGGTCGCGGGATCCGACCAGATCCCAATACCCGCGATCGTCTCCGGGGTCGTGGCGACGGCGGCGAGCGCTGTCTCCGTACGGCTCCTCGTCCGCTCCCAGCATCAACTGCGCCGCAGCGCGGGCGAGTTCAGGACCGCGCAGGCCGAGCACTCCCAGCAGTGGCAGCAGCACGTGGCCGGCCTGGAGCGGAAGTACGCCGCCGAGCGCTCGGCCCACGACACGCAGCTGGCCGAGCAGTCCAAGGCGTACGAGACACGGATCGCCGAGCAGACGCAGGCCTGGCAGGAGCAGCTGGACCGGCAGCTGGCGGCGGTCGCCCGTCTGGCCGAGGAGCAGCTGCCCGACGCCCTGGAGCGACTGCGCGCCGGGGACGCCATCGACGACGTCCTGCCGTCGGTCAACCAGTGCGCGGAGGTCAGCGCCGATCTGCAGGCCGAGTTGCGCAAGGTCCTCAGGACGGCGCTCATCGGCGTGGAGCAGGAGTTCAACCGCTCCACCTCCGCCGAGCAGGCCGTCATCAGCATCGGCAGCCGTATCCACGTGCTGACCAGCAAGCTGCGCGGCCGGCTGCACGAGATGCAGGGCGAGCACGGCAGGCTGCCTGCCGTGGCCCAGGGGTTGATGGAACTGGACCAGGAGCTCGGCCCCGCCGACTCTCTGGCCGCGAGCATCGGCGTACTCGGCGGCTCGGACCGGCCCGGTCGGCAGTGGCAGGAACCGCAGCGGCTGCTCAGCGTGGTGCGCGGCGGCATCGGCCGGATCAGGGACTTCGACCGCGTCCAGGTGCAGCACTTGCCCGAACTCGGCGTCGACGGCGGCCTGGTGGACCACCTCACGCTGATCTTCGCCCACCTGCTGGACAACGCGGCGCGCTACTCGCCGCCCAGCGAGCCCGTGCTCGTCTCCGGCAGGGAAGTGCCCAACGGCGTCGGCATCGAGATCCAGGACGCCGGCAAGGGTCTGAACGAGGAGAAGAAGCAGGAGGCCCTCCAGTCGCTCGAGGGTGAGACCCCCGGCCCCGGCCTCGGCGGAGTGTCCGAGGACGCCCACCTCGGTCTGCGCGTGGTGGGAGCACTGGCCCGCCGGTACGGCATCAGGGTCACGTTCGCCGACTCGCCCTGGCTCGGCACCTCGGTGGTCCTGGTGGTACCTCACAAGTACTTCACCCCCCTGCCCGCCGTCGTCACGGCCCCGGCTCCGGCCGCCCAGGTCTCCGCGGCGCCGAGCACGGACGCGGCCCCGGCCGAAGCCGCCGCGGCCGAGTCGGAGGAGGCCCGGGACGCCGGGGACACCACACCCGGCGGTCTGCCCAGGCGCCGCAGGCGGGCCGAGTCCGAGCGGCCCAAGCCGGCCGGCGCAGGTGACGACGAGTCCGAGAACACCGCCTCGTACGAGGTGCCGCCGGACGAGTCCTTCGCCGGCCTGGCCGCCTTCGCCACCGCCGGACGTGAGTCGACCCCCCGACGCGAGACAACCGCCGGACGCGAGTCCGCCGAGCACAGCACTGAAGAGAGCGACGATTCCGCATGACGCAACAGGGAACCGACGTGAGCTGGGCGCTCCGCGACCTGGTCGAGAGCATCCAGGAGATCCGCTTCGCCCTCGTGGCCTCCAGCGACGGTAAGGCCATCACCTCCTACGGCGCCGACGACCCCGACGACGTGGACCGTTTCGCCGCAGTGGTGGCGGGCCTGCAGGCGCTGGCCCAGCCCGTGGCCGAGCAGTTCCCCAAGTACGCCGGGCAACTGCGCCTCGCGATGATCGAGGTCGACGGAGGCCATCTCTTCGTGGTGCGGGCCGGCAAGGAGACGTACCTCGGAGTCCTCGCCAGGGAAGGGCTCGACCAGGGCCTGCTCGGCCACCAGATGAGGGACCTGGCCCGCAGGATGGGTGAGCTCCTCGGCACCACTCCGCGTCTGGAGGAGACTCCGCGTCTGGAGGAGCACTCTGGATGAGCGGTCCCAGCCGACCCACGGACCCTCCCCCAAGTTCTCGGCTTCGCTCGAACAGGGGGGACCCCCAAGGTCTGGAGCGCTACTACGTCCTCACGGGCGGCCGCAGCGGACCGGGCGGCTCGGCGGCGTCGAGCCTTGACGTGGCGACCCTCATCATCTCCCGCGCCGCCGCCGTCCCCGGCATGCAGCACGAGCACGAGGAGATCCTCCGGCGCTGCCGCGATCCGCTGTCGGTTGCCGAACTCGGCGCCCACCTCGGATTGCCCTTCAACATTCTCGCGGTGCTCTTGGCCGATCTGCTGGACGCAGGACGCGTTGAAGCCCGTGACCCCATCCCGGCGTCAGGCGCCGGTCGCGGGGCCGACCTCGCGCTCCTTGAGGAGGTACTCAGTGGACTTCAAAGGCTTTGACCATCCCGACCGGCCGACGGCCGAGGGCACCCGGCCGACCGGGCCCCGCTCGGTGAAGGTGATGATCGCCGGCGGGTTCGGCACCGGAAAGACCACCATGGTCCGCTCGGTCAGCGACATCAAGCCTCTGACCACCGAGGAGACCCTCACCCAGGCCAGCGTCGACGTCGACAACCTGATCGGGGTGGCCGACAAGCAGGAGACCACCGTCAGCCTCGACTTCGGCAAGATCGGCATCAACGACCAGCTGGTCCTCTACCTGTTCGGCACGCCGGGCCAGGAGCGGTTCTGGTTCCTGTGGAACGGCCTGTTCAAGGGCGCGCTCGGTGCCGTGGTGCTGGTCGACACGCGCCGACTGGCCTCCAGCTTCCGGGCCATCGAGGAGATGGAGCGGCAGAAGGTCCCGTTCGTCATCGCCCTGAACATCTTCCCCGACTCCAAGCACCACCCGGTCGAGGAGATCCGCGACGCCCTGGACATCTCCCCGCACATCCCGGTGGTGGCCTGCGATGCCCGCGACCGGGCATCCAGCCGTGACGTGCTCATCGCGCTGATACGTCACCTCAAGGAACGCTCTGCCGTCGTCCTGGAGCCCCGATGAACGATCAACCCTCGAACGGCCCCGACGCCCCGCGCGGCTGCCCGGTCGCGCACGGCGGGGGAGACGGGCTCACCCGCCTCTACGGGCCCGACGCGGCGATCGACCCGCTCGGCATCTACGCGCGGCTGCGCAAGCAGCACGGCCCCGTCGCGCCGGTGCTGCTCGAGGGCGACGTACCCGCGTGGCTGGTCCTCGGCTACCGGGAGAACCGGCGGGTGCTCGACAACCCCCGCCAGTTCAGCCGGGATTCGCGGACCTGGCGGGACTGGAAGGAGGGGAGGGTCGAGAACACCTCGCCGCTGATGCAGATGGTGGGCTGGCGCCCCGACTGCGTCTCCCAGGACGGCGAACCGCACCGCAGACTGCGCGGCGCGGTCACCGACAACCTGCAGGCCGTCGCGAGCCGCGGCATCCGCCGCCATGTCGCGCACTTCGCGAACAAACAGATCGACGCGTTCGCGGGCAGGGGCAGCGCCGACCTGGTGGCCGAGTACGCCGAGTATCTGCCGATGCTCGTACTGACCAGGGTGTTCGGGCTCGCGGAGAGCGAGGGGCGGCGGCTGGCCGAGTCCTGCGCTCAGGTGATGAAGGGCGGTGCGGAAGCCCTCACGCACAACGACAGCATCATGCGTATCCTCGGTGAACTCGCCGAGCGCAAACGCGTGGAGCCGGCCTCGGACTTCACCACCGGGCTGCTCGAACACCATGCCGACCTCGACGACGACGAGATCCTCAACCACCTGCGGCTGGTGCTGATCACCGCGCACATCACCACCAGCAACCTGCTGGCCCGGGTTCTGCAACTGGTCCTCACCGACGCCAACCGGCTCGCCGGGCTGGTCAGCGGGCAGCTGAACATCTCCGCCGTCGTGGAGGAGGTCATGTGGAACACCCCGCCGCTGGCCGTCCTGCCGGGCCGGTTCGCCACCGCCGACCTCGAACTCGGCGGACACCGCATCCAGGAGGGCGACCTGCTCGTGCTCGGCCTGACCGCCGGCAACGTCGACCCGGAGATCCGGCCCGACGTCGGCATCTCGGTGCACGGCAACCAGTCGCATCTCGCGTTCAGCGGGGGCCCGCACGAGTGCCCGGGGCAGAGCATCGGCCAGGCCATCATCGAGACGGCCGTCGACGTCCTGCTGCACCGTCTGCCGGGACTCCGCCTCGCTGTGGCCCCCGAGGAGCTCACCTCGACGGCCTCCACCTGGGAGGCTCGGCTGGACCGTCTTCCGGTCGGGTTCGCCGTGTAGGGGCAGGCGCGGACATTCGCTTCGGTACGGCATCGGGCCGACCACCTCAACGGTGGTCGGCCGAACGTGCGCGTACACGGCGTACGCCATGTGTCCTTGTCCGTACGTCTACGTCTCACACAGCGAGCAGGTCGTCCAGCGAGCCCTTGCCCGCCAACTCGGCGGTGGCCGCGGGACTTTCCTTGTCCGCCGCGTACCGGCCCGAGGTCAGCGCCCACTCGTAGTTGCCGTTGATCCAGTGCTGGATGGCCTCGACGCCCATCCCCACCTGGAGCCGCGCGTCCTCGTCCAGGCCGAGCTCGTCGCACATCCGCGGTACCTGCGCCTCGAGTTCGACGTACTCGGCGAGGCAGTCCGTGGTCATCCGGAACGCCTCGTCGGCGGCCTCCTGCCAGCTGTATCGGCGCTCGCGGTGCAGGACGGCTATGAGGTTGTGTCCGTCCCCTCGGCGTTTCTCACGCTCGAAGGAGTGGATGTCGTTCATGAACCCGATGGTGTCGGCAGCGAGGTCCCGCATCCTCTCCATCAGCGGATGTGCTTGCACCTGCGCCGGTACCTCGAAGCCGCGGCTGCGCTCACCGGCGTCGATGCTGTGGTGGATGCCGACCGTGCGACGGCGGAACTCGGCGTACTCCTGAAGGTCGAGCGTGCCGGCCAGGCCGCGGGCCGCCAGGTCGACCTCCTCGGTGTGCGCCACGAGGAACCGGCCCCAGGAGGCCGCGAACCGGGTAGTCCATGTCAGGGACATGCCATTCGAGAGATGAGCCCAGACCTCGGCCCAGGCCACCGTGATCGGGCAGACCACCCGGGGTGTGATGCCCGCGGGCCGCAACGTCGTGACGATGAGCTCCCGGGCGACCTCCGCGATGCGGTCGGCCCGGTCGGGCCGGCCCGTGTCGAACTGGTCGTCGAAGAGAAAGGCCAGTGAGAACCAGTTCATCAGGACGACCATGTCGGCGGCCGAAGCGTGGGGATAGGTGCGGGCCGCCGCCTGGGGCAGATCCCAGGACCGGTATTCCTCGAAACCGGCCTTGCTGCGCACCAGGCCCCTGTCCCACACCCAGCGCAGATGGCGGGACCGGGCGTACTCGAGATGTTCGCTCACGGGGGTGGTGAAAGGGAGGTCGAATCTGACGTCCTGCGGCATACGTGTCCTCTCTGGAGACGGTCCAAGGCCCCCCACCCCGGCTCCGGGCGATCGGAAGTGACGCCCGCTGACTCGAACTACGCATCCCGAGACGAAAGTTGACTCGATTTACGCTACGAGGCTGCCCTGATCGTAAATGATCTATGCCGAAACCTCGGTGACTTGACCGTGACCTGCGTTACACCACTCCGTGACCTTGGCGAGCACATCGGCCTCCGTGGCCGAATGCGCGTGGTCGACTGATTCCGGGTGACGGGGTACCCGAACGCGGTGGCAGTGGGCGGAACGCCGCTCGCGCCCGGTCGGCGTACGGAGGAGAGAAATGGCACTGGGTACGGAGGAGACATGGCACTGGTAAGGGCAGGCGTCGTGGTGCTGGACTGTGCCGAGCCCGAGAAACTCGCCGCGTTCTACAAGGAGTTGCTGGAGGCCGAGGAGACGGAGGCGACGGCCAACCGTGTGGAGATCCGGGGCGCCGACGGGGTCCGGATGGCGTTTCGCCGGGACGTGAAGGCCACTCCGCCGAGCTGGCCGCGCCCCGAGAACTCCCTGCAGGTCCATCTGGACTTCCATGTCGCGGACCTGGACGAGGCGGAGCGCAGGGTCGTCGGTCTCGGCGGCCGGCCGCTGGACACCAAGGACGCGTCCGGCCCGTTCGAGGAGCGCGGGTACGCCGATCCGGCCGGCCATTCGTTCACGTTGCGCCGTACGCGGGCCACCGCTCCCAAGCAGAGGTGACTGACCGGCCAGCGGTGACCGACCAGCGGTGACCGATCACCTACCGGTCAAGCGTGACCGGTAGGTGCGGCCGGTCAGCCCTGGTGAGCGCGCAGAGCCGCCAGGGCGCGGTCCGCGTGCGCGCTCATCTTGAACTCGCTGCGCACCACTTCCAGGACCTTCAGGTCCTCGGAGATGACGAAGGTGACCCGCTTGGTGGGCGCCAGCGAGAAGCCGCGCTTGACACCGAACCGCTCGCGGATGACGCCCTCGGTGTCGGACAGCAGCGGGAACCCGAGGGTGTTCTTCCCCGCGAACTCCTGCTGACGGTCGACCTCGTCGCCGCTGATCCCCACCGGCCGCGCTCCGACGGCGGCGAACTCGGCGGCCAGATCACGGAAGTGGCACGCCTCGGCGGTGCAGCCGGCAGTGAGCGCCGCCGGATAGAAGAACAGCACGACGGGCCCTTCGCCCACCAGCTCGGAGAGGTGCCGGGACGTACCGGTCTCGTCGGGCAGTGCGAAGTCCTCGACGGAGTCGCCCGTCTCTATTTGGTTCTTCACAGCTTGCTCTCCCTGACTCCCGGCCGCCCATGTGGAGGCCAACCCTACGGGAGGGCAAGGGAGTCAGTCGCGGCCACCCTGGTCGCCGGAGGGCCACACTCCGGTCGACCGGGCGATGGCCGTCGCACCTGTACGGTCCACCGCGCTGCGTACGACGGCGAAGATGGCTCCCTGGATCGCCGCGGCCAGCAGCACCTCCCTCCAACTCCGGTCCCTGTCAAGCGCGTCGGGTGCGTCCTCCTCGTGACGTATGGCCTTCCATGTCGCTCGGAACGCCATCCCCGCCAGGGTCCCGCTCGTCCAGCCGAGCAGGAACCCGAGGGGCTTGTAGGCGAAGGGCAGCTTCATCTTCTTCCTCTTGTGCACCTGGGCCTCCTTCGTAGTGGGGGAGTTGGATCGGCTATCGGCTATCGGCTATCGGCTATCGGCTATCGGCTATCGGCTATCGGCCGCCGGTTGCGGGTTCAGGGCCGTCCCGTCGTCGGCACCTCCTCGCCCTCGCGTACCGGCCCCGGGGGGCTCCCGTCGCCGAACGGGCGCCCGCCGAGTTCCTCCCGGTGGTGGGACGTCAGCCAGCCGGACAGATCGGGTCCGAGCGGCACGATGCCGGTCGGGTTGATGCCCGTGTGGACCTGGTAGTAGTGCCGCTTGATGTGGTCGAAGTCGACGGTGTCCCCGAAACCGGGTGTCTGGTAGAGATCGCGGACGTACGCCCACAACACCCGATCCTCCGTCAACTTCCAGCGATTGCACTTGAAATGGCCGTGATAGACGGCATCGAAGCGGACCAGCGTGGTGAACAGCCGGATGTCCGCCTCGGTGATCGTGTCCCCGACGAGGTAGCGTCGGCGGGCGAGCCGGTCGGAAAGGATCTCCAGCCGTCGGAAGACACCCTCGCAGGCTGCCGCGTACTCCTCCTGGCCGGTGGCGAACCCGGCCCGGTACACCCCGTTGTTGACGTCCTCGTACACCTCCGCCATCACCTCGTCGATCTCGTCCCGCAGCCCCGCCGGGTACAGGTCGGGCGCCCCTTCCCGGTGCAGGGCCGTCCACTCGGTGGCGAGGTCCAGAGTGATCTGCTGGTAGTCGTTGGTCACCAGGCGGCCGGAGGGCACGTCCACGAGGGCGGGCACGCTGACGCCGCCCGGCGGGTCCGGCTCCCGCGCTTCGTACGCCTCGCTGAGGAACCGGATGCCGAGTACGGGGTCGCGGCCGCCCGGATCCAGCGTGAACCGCCAGCTGCGGTCGTCCTGGACGGGGTCGGCGATCGCCAGTGACAGGGCCTCCTCGAGCCCCAGCAGCCGCCGCGAGATCACCGAGCGGCTCGCCCAGGGACAGGCCCGGCTGACGACCAGCCGATAGGGCCCGGCCTCGACCGGCCAGCCGTCCCGGCCGTCCGCCGTGACGCGGTCCGTGAAGTGGCTCTTGGACCGGCTGAAGGACTTCCTCCCGTACTCGCTGTTGCCCTCGGTGTCGCTCATGATGCCTCTCCTTTTCCGCACCTGCCCTGATGCGAGTTCCCCGAATTCCGTCGTCACCCCTGTGTGAGGGTGTTTGACCGGGGCAGTCGGGCGGGGTGAGTCACAAGCCCTCGCCCCTCTCCGAGCCTCCGTCCGGGGGGACCACCAGCTCGCATCGCTCGGACCGCAGGACACGCGTCACCGTGCTGGTGGCCCTGGCCGCCAACCTCGTGATCGCCCTCGCCAAGATCGTGGGCGGCTTCGTCGCGGGATCCCCCGCGCTCCTCTCGGAGGCCGCGCACTCGGTGGCCGACAGCATGAACGAGGTCTTCCTCCTCGCCGCCCTGCGCCGCAGCCGACGCCCCGCCGACAGCCGGCACCCCTTCGGCTACGGCAAGGAACGCTTCTTCTGGTCCCTGCTGGCGGCCGTCGGCATCTTCGTGATGGGTGGCTGTTTCTCCTTGTTCCAGGGCTTCGAGGCCCTCAGCAGGGGCAGCACGGAGACACGCAGCGGTTACGTGGCGGGGCTCCTGGTACTCGTCGTCGCGCTGCTCGCCGAAGGGACGTCCCTCCTGCGCGCCCTGCACCAGGTGCGCAAACAGGGCGGCCTCGCCGCCGGAGCCCGCGACCCGGCCCTGCGGACGGTCGTCGCCGAGGACGCCACCGCCGTGCTGGGCGTAGGCCTCGCGATCGCCGGAATGGCCCTCCACATGGCGACCGGCCGGATCGTCTGGGAGGCGTCGGCCTCGTTCGGCATCGGGGCACTGCTCGTGTACGTGGCGTATCGGCTCGGTCGCGACGCGCGCGAGCAGCTGATCGGCCAGTCCATGGGCCCGGAGCCGAGCCGCCGCATCCACGCCCTGCTGGAGGCCCAGCCCGAGATCGACTCCGTGGAGTCCCTGCTGACCATGCAGCTCGGCCCTGAGTCGACCCTGGTGGCCGCCCGCGTCGACCTCACCCCCGGCCTGGACAGCGAGGAGGTCGAACTGGTCGCCGAACGCATCAAACGGTCCGTGTCCCACACGATCCCCGAGGCCGACCAGATCTTCCTCGACGTGACGGACGCGCTCACGGCGCGGAGGGGCGCGGCAGCCGGCCGCGGCCGACCGGCGCCACGCCTCGCCGCAGACGGCGACGACCCCGCCGCGACGGGGGAGCGCGGCGGGGCCTGACCGTCGGGTGCCCGACGGTCGACGAATCATGCACATTTTTTCGAGCGAGTTTCGGAACCCCGTCGGCGAGGGGGCAGAACGCCGTTCCGCCCTTGTCACCACCCGTCCGCGCCTGCCACTCGCGTTGTCAACGACGCAGTGGTCAGGGAGAGTTGGCGTATCCGTACCGGACGGACGGCCGCGGGGGCTTCATCACCCCCACCGCCGAACAACCTGGCTCGCCCCGCTGTCGCAGTGCCCGCGGCGTTCACCGCGGTCGTGATCGGCTGGTACGCGTGGCGGAGCACGGCCGACCGACCGGGGGAGCTGGGGGAAACAGGGGAGTGGCCCGCACCGGACGGGGGTCCAGTACGGGCCGCGGTCACGTACTCGCGCCGCTTACTCCCCGGCGGACGGCTCCAGAACGAAGATCGGGATCTCCCGGTCGGTCTTCTTCTCGTAGTCGGCGTACGGCGGATACGCCGCGATCGCGCGCTCCCTCCACAACGCCTTCTCCTCGCCGGTGAGTTCGCGTGCCGTCATGTCCTGGCTCACCGGGCCGTCCCGGAGCTCCACGTGGGGATCGGCGAGGACGTTGTAGTACCAGACGGGGTGCTTGGGGGCGCCGCCCAGCGAGGCGACGACGGCGTAGCGGCCCTCGTGCTCCACACGCATGAGCGGCGTCTTGCGCAGCTTGCCGCTCTTGGCACCCCGGGTGGTCAGCAGGACCACGGGCATCCCCGTGTCCATCAACGTCGTCCCCTCGGTCCCGCCGGAGCTCTCGTACAACTCCACCTGCTCACGTACCCACTGCGTCGGGCTGGCTTCGTACTCGCCCTCAAGAGGCATGCCATCCATCCCATCGATCGTCGTTCGTATGTATGACTTCTGCCAACCCAAGATTCAACACGGCTTGTCCGGCGATTTCATCCCTCTCGCACATCTCTCCGCCGTTACCCCTCCAGGCCGCTCTCCATCGCCTCGACGAGCCGGGCCGGCGAGTCGATCACCCGTTTCCGGTCCTCGCCCAGCGTGGCCAACGGGCGTGCTTCAACGGCGAGTTGGCGGGGTGGGCGGAGGGACGAGGAGATCGGCCTCGGCGGGCGTGCGCGCCGACCGACCTTACCTGGCAGGTAATTGCCGGGTGAGGGCCGAGACCGGCACGGTGGGAGCTCCTCCCGGCGCCGGACGGTGCGAGTGCCGGGGTGGTTCACGACACTTCGAGATTGGGAGAGCCCCATGACCTTCATGACCGGCACGACGCGCACCGCGACGACCCGCGGCGTCGTCGAGGAACTCCTCCACCGCATCGGCCAGGGCGACCCCGAGCGGATCGCCGAACTGTACGCCGAAGAGGCCGACTGGAAGCTCAGCTGGCCGCAGGACGAGCACGGGCGCGTCGACACTCCCTGGATCCGGCCGCGATCCACCCGGGCCGACGCCGCCGACCACTACCTCCTGCTGGCCGAGCACCACGACCCCGGGCAGGCGGCCACCGAGATCGAACGCATCCTCGTGGACGGCGCCGAGGCGGTCGTCCTCGGCGAGATCCGCCAGACGGCGAAGGCCACCGGGCGCCCCTACCGCGCCCGGTGCGCCCTCCACCTCACCGTCGAGAACGGCCTGGTCGTACGGCACCACGTGTACGAGGACAGCCTCGCCGTCGCCCAGGCCTTCCAGGCCGACCGATAGTGCTTGACGGGAGCTGCTGATGCCCGGACCCGGGCATCAGCAGCACACAGGAGAACCGGCTCCCGAACCGGTCAGAACGGGAAGTGGGCCTGCTGGGTGGCCAACGTCACCCAGCGCGTGTTGCTGAACGCCTCGATGCCCCAGCGCCCGCCGAAGCGGCCGTATCCGCTGGCCTTGAACCCGCCGAAGGGGGCGTTCGGCTCATCGGCGACGGACTGGTCGTTGACGTGGACGATGCCGGTACGGATGCGGCGGGCGACCTTGAGCCCGTGCGTGCCGTTCTCGGTGATGATTCCGCAGCTGAGCCCGTGCTCCGTGGTGTTGGCGAAGGCGACGGCCTCGTCGTCCGTGGTGAAGGTGCTGATTACCGCGAGCGGGCCGAACGCCTCGCCGTGGAACAGGTCGGCGTCCTCGGGCAGGTCGGTCAGCACGGTCGCCGGGTGCACGGCGCCCTCGGGCGCGGAACCGCCGGTCAGGACGGTGGCGCCCTTGGCGACCGCGTCCTGGACGAGTGCCGCGACCCGGCGGGCGGCGTCCGCGGTGACGAGCGGGCCGACGACGTTGTGCGGGTCGGCCGGGTCGCCGGTCGAGAGCGACTCGGTCTTCGCGGTGAACTTGGCCGCGAACTCCTCGGCGACGCTCTCGTGGACGAGGATCCGGTCGGCGGACATGCAGATCTGGCCGGAGTTCATGAAGACGGAGAAGACGGCGGCGTCGACCGCGTAGTCCACGTCGGCGTCGTCCAGCACGATCACGGAGTTCTTGCCGCCGAGTTCGAGCACCGCGGGCTTGAGATGCCGGGCCGCGTGGACGCCGATGATCCGGCCCACACCGGTGGACCCGGTGAAGTTGACGGCCCGTACGCGCTCGTCGGCGATCAGGGCCTCGGCGACGGCGGCCGCGTCCTCGGGAGCGTTGGTGATCACGTTCAGGACGCCGTCGGGCAGACCCGCGTCACGCAGGACGTCCGCGATGAACAGACCGCAGGCGATCGGCGCGTCCTCGCTCGGCTTCATCACCACGGTGTTGCCCGCGGCGAGCGGGGCGGCGACGGCGCGGACGCCGAGGATGACCGGGGCGTTCCACGGCGAGAAGGCCGCGACGACACCGACCGGTTCGCGGACCGCGAGGCCCAGCGCGCCTTCCTTCTGCGCGCTCAGTACCTCTCCGCGCGGCGCGGTCACTGCGGCGGCGGCCTCGCGGAAGATGTTCGCGGCGAGACCGACGTTGAACATGGCCCACGGCCGGGTTCCGCCGACCTCTCCCGCCATCGTCCGTACGGCGTCCTCGGTGCGGGCCTCCAGCAGGTCGGCCGCGTCGAGGAAGATCTTCCGTCGCTGCGCCGGACCGACCGCTGCCCAGTCGGCGAACGCGGCGTCCGCGGCGTCCACGGCCCGGGTGACATCCTCGACGCCGGCCGCGGCGACCGTGGCGTACACCTCCGAGCTGTAGGGATTCACGTCCTCGGCGGTGCGGCCGGATGCCGCGGGCAGGTCCTTGCCGCCGATCAGCAGGTCACGGTGGAGGGTCATGCGAGGCTCTTCTCGTCATGCGCGGCGCCGCGCGGCGTCCGGGAGGAAGCTGCACGTTCGCCTGGTGAATAATTCTCCGTTGAACTTTCAATGGGAGTCTGCAACTCCACAGGACGCCAGTCAATGGCGGTCAGTCAATGACGGCGGCTCCGCCGTATGCCTCCACCAGCATCCGGGCCGCCCGCCCGGCCTGCGTGGCGGGCTCCGCACTCTGTTCGATGGCGGCGGTGACCATGGCCCCCTCGGCCAGTAGGTATACCGGTTCGGCCAGGCCCGCGGGCAGTCCGGCCTCTCTCACGAGACCCGCCAGGTAGTCCTTGAAGGCCCGCTTGTGCGCGCGCACCTGGTCGGCGACCCGCTCCGACGTGGCGCCGAGTTCGCCGTAGGAGTTGATCCAGGCACAGCCGCGGAAGTCGGGCTCCCGGAACCACAGGCCCAGCCAGTCGAAGACCGCCGGGATCCGCCGTCCGGGATCCGCGTGGCCGTCCACATGGTCGGCGAGCCGCTGCCGCCACCGCAGATCACGCCGCTCCAGATAGGCCAGCACCAGTTGTTCCTTGGCGGGGAACAGCTGGTAGAGCCGCTTGAGCGAGACCCCCGACGCGCCGCGGATGTCGTCCATGCCGACGGACTGAATGCCGCGCCCGTAGAACAACCTCTCCGCCGCGTCCAGAGCCTGATCCCTGGCGACCGCGCTGTCCATGTACCCGTCCCGCTCCTTGGCTCCGTGATGGATTTCTTGACGAGAGAACCACCGTTCTCTACGTTAACAGTCATACCGGAGAACGTACGTTCTCCCGCCTGGTGCACCACCGCTGCCGTTCGTCGCGCCACCGTTGAGAGGAAGCCGTCATGACCGACCGCCCGCCCCTGCCGCCCTTCACCCGTGACACCGCGGCCCAGAAGGTCCAGGCGGCCGAGGACGCCTGGAACACCCGCGATCCCCACAAGGTCTCGCTCGCCTACTCGGAGGACTCGGTCTGGCGCAACCGCGACACCTTCGTCACGGGCCGCGCCCAGATCGTGGAACTGCTCACGGAGAAGTGGCGGCGCGAGCAGGAGTACGCCCTGCGCAAGGACCTCTGGGCCTTCGACGGCAACCGCATCGCCGTCCGCTTCCAGTACGAGTCCCGGGACGCCCACGGCCAGTGGTGGCGCTCGTACGGAAACGAGCTGTGGGAGTTCGACCGGCATGGGCTCATGACCCGGCGTGAGGCCAGCATCAACGACGTACCGATAGAGGAGAAGGAGCGCCGGATCTTCGGCCCGCGCCCGGACTCCGAGCGGGGAGAGTCCTTCCCGGTTCAGTAGGGTTCCCGGGTGACTGAACAGGCCCGCGATCCCTTCCTCTACGTCGTCGTCTGCGCCGCCGGAGTCGCCGAGGGCATCGGTGAGTTGATCGCCCTGGCGCAGGAGCGGAACTGGGACGTGGGCGTCATCGCGACCCCGCCCGCGATGGGCTTCTTCGACACCGGGGCGGTCGAGGAGCGGACCGGCCACCCCATCCGTTCCGCCTGGCGGGCCCCGGGCGACCCCCGCCCCTTCCCGGACCCGGACGCCGTCACCGTGGCGCCCGCGACCTTCAACACCATCAACAAGTGGGCGGCCGGCATCTCCGACACCCTCGCCCTCGGCACCCTGTGCGAGGCGTACGGACTCGGCGTCCCCATCTCCGTACTCCCCTGTGTGAGCGAGGCGTTGACCGCCCACCCCGCCTACCGGGACAGCGTGAAACGGCTGCGCGGGATGGGAGTCCGGTTCGGCGAGCACGCCTTCGGCGGTCCGGCGGAGCGCGGGTTCCGCTGGGAGCAGGCCCTGGACCTGCTGGCTCCGGATCCGTCTGCTCCGTGACCCGGTCCGGACCGGGTCACCGGCTCGGTGACCCGGCTCCAGCGGCCTCCGTCAGCGGGTCCTGCGGACATAGTCGGCGCTGTCCGGCGTCGACACCTGCACATCCCGGCGCACGATGCTCAGCCGGTCACCGAAGCCCGAACGCGCCTTCCGCAGGCCGCTGTCGGTGTACTCGACGACGACGACCCGGTCGTCGAACGCCTCCGCGTACACACCGCACTCGTCGTACTCACCGCACTCCTCCGCCACCGCGAAATCCAGCCCGGTACGGGGCCTGAGGCCGGCCAGCTCCACGGTGTTCTTCTGCGCGACGGCCAGACCCCGCTCGTGCGCGTGTGCCGAGAGCAGCTTGATGAAGGAGGTGGCGTCGTCCGCGTTCAGCAGGCGGCGGGAGCGGGTGTAACTGTCGTAGTTGTCCGGCTCCACAGCGTCGTAGCCCTTGTCCGCGCAGCCGTCGATCCACTGATTGACGCGATCGGCGATGCGCCGGCGTTTCGCGGGCGTGCCGATGTCGAGCAGCGCCTCGTTCCAGTCGCCGTCGACGACCACCTTGCCGTTCCTGTCGCGGAGCAGCAGGTCGGCGGGCCAGTCGTCCCGCTCGTCGGGCTGGGTCTGGAAGGCGTTGACGTAACAGATGTTGTAGAGGCCGCGAGCGGGTTCCGCCGCGCGGTCGCGGGCGACGATACGGACACCGGCCGGCGGGGGATAGGCACCGCCGATCTGGTAGTCGAACCCGGCGTGCGCGGGCGGCAGCCGAACGGTTCCGGGCCCCGGCTTCGCCGTGCCGTCCGGGCCATCGTCGTCCCCGTCCGACGTACAGGACGCCAGCGCCGCGAGGGCGACCAGGGCTGCCGCCGCCCGGAGGACTCCCACGCGGGCACCACGCTTGACGGACATGTCCGCTCCATCAATCGCGGGTACGACCCCGCCTCGGACACCCCTCGGGGCAGCCGAGCGGCTCGGGGTGCCCCGTGGCGATCCTGGCGACTGTGGCCGGACTGAGAACGTGTCCGTTACCGGCTGGGCGCACCTCTGTGTGCCGGGCCGCGGGCCTGGGCACGCAGAGGATCGAAGCGTGCGGAAACGTGCGTGTCAAGTCCGCGCAGGCCGCGGAGCGTACGCAGGGTTGAGGTCCACCCGCGCCTCGGGGGCCGGGCACGCGAGAAGGCCAGTCAGCCGACAGAAGCGCCCCCGCCGGGCCGGCGCGATGCTGGGCGGCACCCGTCACGGCACCGCAACCGGCCCACCCGCTGGAGGAGTTGACGCATGCCCATCGGAATCATCGGCGCCGGAGCCATCGGGCAGGCCCTCGCCGGGCGGCTCGTGGCCGCCGGTGAGCGGGTGGTCATCAGCAACAGCAGGGGCCCCGAGTCGCTGCGAGGGCTGGCCCACGCGATGGGACCGGGTCTGAGACCGGCGACGGTCGCCGAGGCGGCCGTCGAGGACGTCGTCGTCCTCGCGGTGCCGTGGAGCCGCTTGCGCGAAGCGATCCGGTCGGTGGACGTGAGCGACTGGCAGGAGCGGATCGTCATCGACGCCACCAACCCGCTCGGCCCGCCCGCCTTCCAGGCCGTCGACCTCGGTGGCCGTTCCTCCAGCGAGGTGGTCGCCGATCTGGTGCCCGGCGCGCGCCTGGTGAAGGCCTTCAACACGTTGCCCCCTGGGCTTCTCGGCGCCGAACCCGGAACTCCCGCCGGCCGTCGGGTCATCTTCCTGTCCGGGAACCACGCGGGTGCCAACGAGCGGGTCGCACGCCTCGCCGAGCGGCTCGGATGGGCGGCCGTCGATCTCGGGCCGCTGGCCGTCGGCGGACGTCTGCAGCAGGTTCCCGGCGGCCCGTTGTCGACGCTGAGTCTGATCCTGGAGCGCTGGCCCGACCGGACGTTATAGGGCCTGTTGCGAAAGTGCCGTCGTCGCCGGAAGGGCGGCCGCGCGGCGTCCGGTGCGTGCTCTGGGGCCCCGGCCGAAGGCTGGGGGAGTGCCGTCGGGAAGCCCTCGTACTGGGCGTACTCGGGCTTTCGAGCGGTGCGGCGAGAGTGCGCGCCGGGCGTCGCGCGGCAGGCGCCACTTTCGCTACAGGCCCTAGTGTTGGATCATGACTGGAGACCGCGTCACCCTGGCCGTCGAGGACCATGGCGGGGAAGGACCGCCCCTCGTGCTGCTGCACGGTGCCGGGCGCACCCTGGCCGACTGGGCCGCCGTCGCCCCGCTGCTGGCCCGTCACCACCGTGTGCTGGCCCTGGATCTCCGCGGCCACGGGCGCTCCGCCGACGGACCGTGGCGCATCGGCGAAGTGCTCGGTGACATCGAGGCGGTGCTGGACGAGCACGGCCTTCCCGGAGCACTCCCCGTCGGCCACTCGCTCGGCGGAATGCTCGCCGTCCAGTACGCCCTCGACCACCCGGAGGCCACCCCGGGCGCGGTGAATCTGGACGGGTACGGCTGGGGGCGGCCCGACCAGTACGTGGGTCTCGACCCCGCGTACGTCGAGGAACGGCTCGTCCAGGTGCGGGAGATGGCCGCGACGGCCGCAGGCCGGGTGCTTCCCTCCGGCGGCCTGAAGGACCTGCTCGCCGAGCAGCGGATGATGTCCTCGCGACTGGGCATCCCCTACGAGCTGTTGGAGGCGGGCGTACGGCGTTCTGTCGCGGAACGCGCCGACGGACAGCTGGAGTTGCGGCCCCGGCGGGAGCACGCCCTGGAGATGCTGGCCAGGATCGACGCGCTCGACGTCTTCGCGCTCTTCCACCGCATGGACCGGCCGCTGCTGCTCGGGCGCGCGCTGCGGCCCGTGCCGCCGATTCCCGGTCTCGACTGGTTCGACGAGTTGATGGCGGCCTACGGGTCGGGCCTCGCCCGGGATCTGGCCGAGCTGGCGGAGAATCGGGCCGAGGTGACCGTGGCGGAGATCGACGGCACGCATGCGATGCTCCTGGAGAACCCGCGCGCGGTCGCCGAGGCCGTCCTGGGATTCACCGCGGGACTCTCCCCCGAGTGACCACGAAGCCCCGCGCCATGAACCAGAGTTGTGCATAAGGTGTGAGGGTCGGGCATTTCTTCCGGAGTGCGGGAGCCCCGGAGTCCTCAAGGGGCGAGGAACCGGGGGATCTGAGAGGAGACGGGTGGACCACGCGGCAGGGGCGGACGGCGATGAATGGATCGTCGGAAGAGACCGCGAACTGACCTTGCTGGCACGGCTGGTGAAGGGGCTGGCGTCAGGAGACCCGACAGAGCACCCGGGAGTACTGGTCGTGACCGGCGGCCCGGGCTCGGGCAAGAGCGTCCTCCTGGACGAGACCGCCCGGCTCGCCCGGCGGTCCGGGGTACGGGTGTTGCGCCTCCTGGGCTGCGACGGCGAGTCGGGCCTGCCCTTCGCCGGACTGCATCAGCTGCTCCGGCCAGTACTGGACCTCGCCGAAGGACTCCCGGTACGCCAACGGGCCGCACTGCTCGGCGTGTTCGGCCTCGACGACGGCACGGAACCGGAGCAGGTCCAGAACCCGCTGCTGACCTCCCTCGGTGCGCTCACACTGCTCTCCGACCTCGCGGTCCGTGGTCCGGTGCTGCTCGTGATCGACGACGCGCACTGGCTGGACGTCGGCACCCTCGACACCCTGGCCTTCGTCGCCAGACGCCTGGAGGGGGAGCCTGTCGCGATGCTCGTGGCGGCGCGAGACGAGGTCGTGCCCGCACAATTCGCGCGCGAGTTCGAGCGGTTGACCGTCGACCCGCTGGACTCCGCGGCGGCCGGTCGGCTCCTCGACCGCCAGCCGGGGCCCCCGGCCGGCCGGGCCCGCTCACGCATCCTCGACGAGGCGGCCGGTGTCCCGCTGGCCCTGGTGGAGCTGGCCAGGGCGGTGGCACGCGATCCGGGCGCGGGACGGGGGACGCTGCCCCTCACCGACCGCCTGGAGGCGATCTTCGCCCAGGACCTGCCCGAACTGCCGCCCGCCACCCGGCAGTTGCTGCTCCTCGCCGCCGCCGCGGAGACCGCCGAGCTGCCCCTCATCCTCTCGGCCGCGGCCACCACCACGACCCCCGACGACTGGCACCCCGCCGAACGCGCCGGACTGGTCCGCATCGAAGACGGCCGCCTCCGCTTCCGGCATCCCCTGATCCGCTCGGCCGTCTACCAGTCCGCCACCTACGCGGAACGCCACGCCGCCCACCTGTCCCTGGCCGAGGCTTTCACCGGCGACCCCGACCGCCGCGCCTGGCATCGCGCCGCCGCCGTCGAGGGAGTGGACGAGGGCGCCGCCGGGGAACTCGAGGCAGGCGCGAGCCGGGCCCAGCGCCGCGGCGGATACGCGGCCGCCGCCACCGCCCTGGAACGCGCGGCCCAGCTCAGCCCCGATCCCGCAGCACGGGCACGCCGCCTGGTGCGGGCCGCGGCCATGGCGATGTACGCCGGACACCCCCGCTGGGTCGCCGAGATCACCACCCAGGTCGCCGCCCTCACCGAGGATCCCGCCGTCCTCGCCGAGGCCTCGCTCCGCGCGGGCTGGGCGCTGGCGGTCACCGCCCAGTTCGAGGGCTCGCTCGGCTACCTCCTGCCGGTCGCCGAGGCCGCGGCCGACGGCAATCCCCTTCTGGCTCTGGACGCCCTGGCAACGGCGACGACGCCCGCGTACAACTCAGGGGACTCGGCACACCGCGAGAAGATCCTGCGCATCACGGAACGGGTCCCTCCGCAGGACGACGAAACGGACCGCCTGTGGATCCTCGCGGGCACCGATCCCTTACGCCACCGGGCCCGGGCCCTCGAGATGCTCACCGCCGACCCGGACGACCCGCTGCCCGACGGCGAGACCGGGCCCGCACTGGACCGCCCCTTGTCTCTCCTGGTCACCTGGGGTGCCGCCGCCTGGGTGCTCGACGAGACGAGCGAGGCGATACGGCTGCTCGGCGCGGCCCTCGAACATCTGCGCCGCTCCCCGACCGCGGGCGCCAACGCCACCGTGGCCCAGGCCCTCGCGCTCGCCCAGTACGAGAGCGGCGCGTGGACAGCGGCCCGGGCCTCCCTCGACGAGGCGTACCGCACGGCCGCCGAGGCGGGCCTGGAGAACGTGGCCGCCGGCTCGCCCGTCCTCGGCGCCACCCTGCTCGCCCTGCGCGGCGACACGGAAGCGGCGCGAACCGCCGTCCAGCGCGCCGTCCACGGCGTCGACCTGCCCAACTGCCGCAGCCTGCAGGTGCGTGCGCACTACGCGCTGGGTGCGGCGGCGCTCGCCGAGGGCGACCACGCGGGGGCGTACGACCGTTTCCGGGCAGTCTTCACCCACGACGGCGAGCCCCTGCACTTCCACGCCTCCGACTACTACCTCGCCGATCTCGTGGCCACCGCCGTACGCACCGGACGGGCCGAAGAGGCGCGCGGCGTCCTCGACGCGGCCCGGCGGCGGCACGCCGGGGGCGAGGTGTCCCCGCGGCTCGCCGCCCTGGTGCACCGCGCCCGCGCCCTGCTGGCCGAACCGGACGGCGCCGAGCGGCACTTCCAGGAGGCCCTCGCCGATCCGGCGGGCGACCAGTGGCCCTTCGAACGCGCCCAGACCCGCCTCGACTACGCGGAATGGCTGCGCCGCCGGCGCCGGGCCGTCGAGGCACGGCCCCTGCTGAGCGCGGCCCTCGAGGTCTTCGATGGCCTCGGCGCCCGGCCGTGGACCGAACGCACGCTCGCGGAACTCCGCGCGGCGGGCGTCAATGCGACGTCCACGCCGGACCGTTCGGCGGGCCTGGCCGAACTCACCCCGCAGCAACTGCAGATCGCCCGCCTCGCCGCCGCCGGCCTCACCAACCGCGAGATCGGCGAACGCATCTTCCTCTCACCCCGCACGGTCGGCTTCCACCTCTACCGGATCTTCCCCAAGCTCGGCATCACGGCCCGCGCCCAGCTCCGGGACGCGCTCCCGGCCTCCCTGCGCGAGGTTCCGGAATCCTGATCGCGGGGGCGAGCCCGGCCGTGCTGCCGCGCAGGCAGAGCCGGGCTACCGTTTCGTGAGGGCCGGCACCTGTTCGCGTACCGGCGCACAGGTACAAAGAGACGCCAAGACGCAAGGAGAGCCGTGAGTACCCCGCACAAGCCGCTCGTGATCCTGCGCGCCGCCCCCCATCCCAAGGACCGCATCTTCAGCCCGGCCGCGCTGGTCCTGCTCCACGACCGCTTCACCGTCGTCGAACCGGACACGGAGGAAGCCCTCGACCAGGCACTGCCCGACGCCTTCGCCGTCGTCGGCCAGCCCGACCTGCCGGCCGAACGCCTCGCCCGGGCGGGCGAGTTGAGAGCCCTGCTCAACATCGAGGGCAACTTCTATCCGTACGTCGACTACGACGTGTGCTTCGAGCGCGGCATCCACGTCCTCAACTGCGGACCCGCGTACGCCCAGGCCGTCGCCGAGTACGCACTCGGGCTCGCCCTCGACCTGGCGCGCGGCATCAGCCGCGAGGACCGCGCCTTCCGCGCCGGACGGGAGCGGTATGTGTCCGAGGGCAACACCGATGCCGTACTCATGCACGGCTCGGACATCGGCCTGATCGGCTTCGGGAACCTCGGCCGGGGCCTGTACCCGCTGCTGGCCCCCTTCCGCCCCACCATCCGGGTATACGACCCCTGGCTGCCGCCCGCCGTCCTGCGCGAACAGGGCCTCGTCCCGGCCACACTGGATGAGACCCTGACCCGCAGCCGCTTCGTCTTCGTGCTCGCCACCGCCACCGAGGAGAGCCGCCATCTGCTCGGCGAGCGTGAACTCGGTCTGCTGCCCGACGGCGCCCGGCTGGTACACGTCAGCCGGGCACCCGTCGTCGACTACCCGGCGCTGCTCGCGCGGGTCGCCGAAGGCCGACTGCTGGCGGCCATCGACGTCTGGCCCGACGAACCCGTCGCCGCCGACGACCCCGCCCGCGCTCTGGAGGGACTCGTACTCTCCGCGCACCGCGCGGGCGGCATCCCGGAGGCCTTCCGAAGCATCGGCGACATGGTGGTCGACGACCTGACGCTGCTGGCCCAGGGGCTGCCGCCCGCCCGTATGCAGGCCGCCGCGCGCGAACTCGTCGGCCGCTACCGCAACCGACCCGTCACCACCGGCACCGGAAAGGCCCGGACATGAACATCCCCTGCGAGGGCCTTCTCTTCGACAACGACGGCGTCCTCGTCGACTCCGACCTCGGTGTCGACCAGGCGTGGAGCCAGTGGGCCCGCGCCCGCGCGCTGCCGGCCGAAGAGGTCACCGCGATGGTGCACGGGCGGCGCTCCGCCGACACCGTCGCGCTGCTCGTGCCCGACCCGGCGCAGCGCCCCGCGGCCCTCGCCGAGATCGACCGCCTGGAGATCGAGGCCGCCGCCGCCACGACCGCCCTGCCCGGCGCCCTCGACCTCCTGACGAGCCTGCCGCAAGGGAGTTGGGCCGTCGTGACCTCTGGAGTCACCGCCCTCGCCCGCGCCCGGCTCGCCGCCGCCGGGCTTCCACTCCCACCTGTGCTGATCACCGCGGACGACGTCAGCCACGGCAAACCCGCCCCCGACGGCTACCTCACGGCGGCCGGGAAGCTCGCTGTGGACCCGGCGCGCTCCGTCGTCTTCGAGGACAGCGCCGCGGGCGCCACGGCAGGCGCCGCGGCCGGCGCGTACGTCATCGGGGTCGGGCCGCGCGGTCTGGACACCGACGCGTCCGTCGTCGTACGCGATCTGCGCGGGCTGACCTGGCGGGACGGCGTACTCGGCCTGGACGGGGCGGAGTTGCTGCGTTCCTGACTCAATGGGGTCCCGCCGGCGCGAACTCCGTGCCGCACGGGCCCGCGCCCTCGCTCTCTCGCAGGGGGACGGGTTCGCCGCTCATCGAGAGCGTGCGGTAGAAGCGCCCGATGCGCTGGGTGGAGCGGCCGACGTAGTGGCCGATGTACGAGCGGCGGAAGCGGTCGGTGCTGCGGTTTGGCTGGGAGCCGTGCACCAGGCTGCCATTGAAGAAGAGGACGTCGCCCGGCTCCATGTCGACTGGTACGGCGGCCAGGCCGGGCGGCGGCGGGACGTACTCGCGGGCGAACGACAACCCGTCGTCGGCCTGTTCGGGGCAGAACACGTCCATGCGGTGGGTGCCCGGGACCACCTCCAGGCCGCCGTTGTCGCGGTCGATCACGTCGCAGGCGATCCAGGCGGCGACACAGGTGCCCGGCTCCACCCGCAGATAGAAGTTGTCCTGGTGCAGGGCCTGGCCCCGTGCGCCCGGCGGTTTGAAATAGAACATGCTCTGCGCGGCCAGCACCTCTTCGCCCAGCAGCAGTTCGAGGATGTCGCGCAGCCGGGGTTCGAGGAGATAGCGCAGTGCCAGGTCGTTGACGCGGTGAGGGTGCATGACCCGGGGGTAGCGGTGCAGGGGGTCGGCGGGACCCGCGGTCTCAGTTACCCGGGGTTCGAAGTGCCCGGGGATCGGTCCGGCGGCGTACAGCGCGGTGAACTCGGCGCACAGCGCGTCGATCTCGGCCCGGCCGAACAGCCCCCGCGCCACGGTGAAGCCGTCCTCCTCGAACCGCTGCACGACACCCCTGCCCGTATCCCTGTCCATATCCCTGATCGTCCTGTCCGTGGCTGTCATACGAACCGTCCCTTCTCACCCGTGCCCTCTACGCCTCAAGCTAGGCCGGAGCGCCTTCCGGGAGGATGCCTGTGCGTGCTGACGAGTTGCCCGAGCCTGCTGCCCCGTCCCCGCCACCGGGCATGGTCACGGTCGGCCGTTTCGACCAGCGCCCCGGCTACAACGTCAACCGGCCGCGCGGCGCCGACAGTTGGCTCTTCACCTGGACCACGGGCGGCGAGGGACAGCTCAGCCAGGGGGCGGAGGAGACACGGGCGGGTACGGGAGATCTGGTGATCCTCGGCCCCGGCGTACCGCACCGGTACGCCGTCGCGCCGGGCGCCCGGCACTGGGCGTTCTGGTGGGCCCACTGCCAGGTCAGACCACCCTGGACGGGCTGGGTGCGCCCGTACGCCCTCGGCGATCGGCTGTACGCCGTCAGGCCGGTGCCGGGCAGTGTCCGGGGGCGACTGGAGTCGGCGTTCCGGCGGATGCTGGCGGATGCCCGATGGACCGGGGAGGGCGCCCCACCCGAAGAGGAGGCCGAGGACGGCCGCGTCGCCGTGGCCCACGGAACCGCGGCGCGCGAACTGACCCTGTGCTCCCTGGAGTCGATCGTCCTGCTCGCCACCGCCACCGCACGCGCGGAACCCCACCGGTCGGGCATCGACCCACGGATCCGCCAGGCCGAGGCACTCATCGCCGCCGACCCGGGGGCGCCCCACACCGTGGAGTCGCTGGCCGCGGGGGTCTCGCTCTCGGCATCCCGGTTCGCGCACCTGTTCACCCAGCAGCTCGGCCAGTCCCCGATGCGGGCGCTGCTGGCCGCCCGGCTGCTGCACGCCGCGCGGCTGCTGGAAGCCACCGACCTGCCGGTGGAACGGGTGGCGGCTGCCTCCGGCTTCACCAGCCCGTTCCACTTCAACCGAGTCTTCCGGCAACGCTACGGAGCCCCGCCCGGTACGTACCGGGCGGGGCTGCGAGGCTGACACCTGCTCGCCGGCGCCTACTTGCGCAGCAGCAGCATCACGCCCGCCACCACCACGGCGAGCACCACCGCGGCCACGCCGTACGCGAGCTTGTGGTGACGCAGGAAGGGCAGGAAGCGGTCGGCGGCGTACCGGCCGGGCCCGGTCAGCGCAAGCGCGGCCCCGGCGACGGCCAGCAGCAGCTCGTACTCCATGCCCTCCGGCATGAAGAAGCCCCCGTCCCACTTCACGGCCACCGCGTTGATCATCGTGCCGACGACCGCCGCGCCCGCGAGTGGCGTGAGCAGGCCGAGGGCGAGGCCGAGACCGCCGAGCGTCTCGCTCAGCCCGGCCACGGCGGCCATCGTCCTGCCCTGCGGGTAGCCGCTCATGGTGAAGAACTGTCCGGTGCCGTCCAGTCCGCCACCGCCGAACCAGCCGAACAGCTTCTGCGCGCCGTGCGCCGCCATGGTCAGTCCGACGGCCAGACGCAGCAGCAGAAGACCGGCGTCGTACGCGTGGGGGGTCGCGCTGTGACCGTGGTTCTGCGGGTCAAGGGTTGCGCCTCGGACGGGGGAGAGCCTCGTGGGGGAGGTCATTGCGGGTACTCACTCCTGATGGATGTGGGGACTGTCTTGGGCCACGGCCTCCTTGAATGCTAAACGATATGCTTGAGAGTTCAAGTTTGCTTGCCAGGGCGCCGCTCAGCGGCGTACGCGGCCAACCAGGCCAGCGGGGCGTTCCAGTTGATGGTCACCTCGTTGGTGGAGTACGAGCCGATGTCGTCGATGTAGCAGGCCGCGGGCGCGCAGCCGGCCAGCTGTTCCTGCGCCACCGGGTCCTGCAGACCGCTGTTGGGGCCGCCCGCCAGGGAGCCCGCCGGCGGGTTCGGCAGCGACGAGTCGTACTGGTTCGCCCAGAACCGGTGGTGCTGGTTGCGGGCGTACGCGTCCCCGTAGCCGGTGACGTACGAGAGGTCGAGGGTGTTGCGGCCCAGCAGGTAGTCCATCGACTCCAACACCCCGGCGCGGTACCGCTGTTGACCGGTCAGTGCGTGGGCGGTGGCCATGACGATCGCGTTGTTGGTGACCTGGCTGTTGGAGCCCCACACGTACCCGGTGGCGGGGATGGGCACGGCATAGCCCTGGCCGGCCATCGTCGACAGGTGGCCGTCGGCCGCGGCCGTCACCGAGGCGCGCACCCGCGCGATGTCGGACGCGGGCAGCCCGTTCCGTACGGTCGCCAGGGTGAGCCTGCCGAGCGCCGCGGTCTCGGCCCAGTTGAAGCCCGACGGCGTGAACGCGCCGGTCGAGGTGTGCCAGGGCGAGGACGTGACCGCGTCCCGGTAGGCGCGCTCCCCGGTCGCCGCGTACAACTCGGCGGCCGCCCAGTAGAAGTCGTCCGTGACCTGCGTGTCGCCGTAGGGGCCGCCGCCCGTGCTGTCCGAATCCGGCGCGTACAGCGCGGGGTTGGCCTCCGCCGCGGTCCAGGCCGTGCGGGCGGCCGACAGGCACCGGTTCGCGTAGGCGGAGTCGTACGGCCTGAGGACGCGTGCGCACTGCGCGGCGGTGGCCGCGAGGTTGAGCGTCGCCGCGGTGGACGGGCGGTGCAGCTCACGTGGTTGGGCGTCCTGGTGGGGGAGGGTCGGGATCCCTGTCCAGGCGGCGTCGTGGATCTTGTGGAAGGCCATGCCGGCGTACGGCTTGCCGTCCGGCACCTGCATCCGCATCAGGAAGTCGAGTTCCCAGCGTGCCTCGTCCAGGACGTCGGGTACGCCGTTGCCGCGCTCGGGGATCCGCAGGGTCGAGTCGCCGAGCGCGGACGCGGTGCCCGCCCGCTTGGCCCGCGCGAAGGAGTCGACGAGCAGCCAGGTGGAGATCCCGCCGTTGACGACGTACTTGCCGTGGTCGCCCGCGTCGTACCAGCCGCCCCTGACGTCCTGGGTGTAGTCGCACACCCCGGCCTGGCACGGGACTTCGGTGTCGCCCTGGTTCGGCGCGACACCGAGGTGACCGGCGGGCCGCGCGTAGGCGGGGCCCACCAGTGACGCCTCGATCGGTGTGCCGCTGCGCTGGTGGTAGAAGAACGCCATCGCGTCGGAGCGCAGGCTGTCGTAGAGGTCCGCGCGGATGTCGAAGGGGGCGCTGTTCTGCCCGTCGACCACGAGGACGTACCCCGAGCCCGCCTTCCGGTACTTGGAGAAGTCCGCCACGTGGGTCGCGTCGCCGGAGGCCGCGTCCGTGCCGCGCACGACGGTCCGGCCGGAGGCGATCACGGCACCGGACGCGCCACGCAACTGCCAAGTCAGCGGCTGGGCGGCCGAGGTGACCACCGTGGCGCGCTTGGGGCCGTCCGGCAGATAGCCGGCCTGGTTGACCCTCACGGGCGTCGTCGCCGCGACGGCCGGATCCGCCGCGGACGGGACTCCGGCCGCCCCGGGGGCGAGGGCCAGCCCGCCGGCGAGCAAGGTCGCCGTCAGCAGAGCGGCGGTCATGCGCTTTCCGGTTCTTGTACGTCTGTTCGTGGGGCGGCGGAGCGCGTGCGGGAACGTGAGCATGGAGCGCCTCCCTGTGCCTGGAATGGGTCCACGAATGCCGTCTGGTGCGGACGGCGGAATTGTGGGAGCGCTCCCATGTCCGAGGATTGCATGGCCATGCCACACCGTCAATGTCCTGCGCAGGACATGGCCCGGGCCGCGGTGGCGCGCACCTGAAAGGGCTGTCGCGGGTGCGGAACTCGGGGTTCCCGGCTTTTGTGAAGTGGTTTTCGGTGTCATTTAACGGAATCGGGTCGGGCTTCGCGGAGGTGGGAGGGGGTGTCTTGAGTGCTGCCGGCGAGTCCTTCGGCTCGCTGTCGAGTTGCATATCCCAACGGAAGTCGGGGCCCTGTCGGCGTCCCTGCTGAGGCCAAATCGGTACTTACTCCAGGTAACTTAAGGGTCCGTCATTCTAAGTCCTTTGCCGGGCATCTATGTTGACGCTTTGTCAACGTCAAAGTGCCCGAAAGAAAGGGGGATTGAGAGCGTTCTCTTGTTCCGGGGTGTCGTGCTGTGCAAAGGTGCACCTGTCAGCGTGCAGGTAATTCCGTACCTCTTGGTATGGACTTTTCTGCAGAGCTTTTGGAGGAAAGTGCACGTGAGCGTCCCCACCCCGTCGAATTCCCCAGCGACCGGCAGCCTGTTCGATGTGACGGACGAACGGCTCGCGGCGGACCTGAAGAAGGGGTCGGGCAAGAGGCCGGCGCACTATCCCGCCGGGGAACTGTTGGCCCGGCACTGGGTGGCGGTCTTCTCGTACGCGAGGCTGTGCACGAACGGCGCGCAGTACGCCGGAATGCTCACCACCGCCGCATTCACCCGGCTCTTCGGGGAATCCGTGCGGCACACCGGGCCGAAGGCCGCATGGCGGCCGCAGCTCCTGGTCACCGTGCGCCGAATAGCCGGCGAGTGGGACGCGGACAAACGGCGGGAGCTGCTCCATCCCGAGTTGCAGTCCGGCCCGGACGGCGAGAGCCGGGCCGCGGCGCTGCTTCTGCCGCCGGAGAACCGACGGCTGGTGACACGTGCCTTCCAGCGGCTGCCGGAGTCCACCCGCTGCGTCCTGTGGCACGCGGAAGTCGAGGCCGAGGACCTCGCGGTACCGGCCGGCCTGCTCGGTATCGCCGTCGAGGACGCTGCCACGGAACTGGATCGGGCCCGCGAACTCCTGCGCCAGAACTGTGTGGAGAGCCATCGCGAACTCGCCCCCGAGGAGACGTGCCGCCGCTACAGCAGACTGCTTGACGTGTCGATCCGGCGCGGCGGCAGCATCGTCCCTGATCTGCGGCAGCACCTCGCCGAGTGCACCCACTGTCAGTACGCGGCCGACCAGCTGAACCAGGCCGGCGGCCGGCTGGCCGTCCTGCTGGCCGAGGGGGTCCTCGGGTGGGCGGCCCGGCCCTATCTCGACTCCAGGCCCGGCCGCCGCGCCAGAGTCGAGCAGGCGCACGCGGGCCCGATCGTGTCCGCCGTCCGCGGGGCCGGCCCTTCTCCGGACAGTGGCCTTCACCCAGTCACCGACGCCTTCCCGGGCGCTGACCTCTTCCCCGGAACCGGCCCTCAGCCGGTCACCGGTTCCAGTTGGGGAGGCGGCCCTCACCCGGGCCCCGGCCCTCGCCCTGAAACTGATCCTCGACTGGAAACCAGCTCTCGCCGGCGCACCGGCCCTCGTCACGCCGTACGACTCCCGCCGCACGCCGACGCCCGCCCCGCGGAGCCCGGAAGGCGCTTCACGCGTCGCCGCCGGAACCTCGCCCTGGCCGTGCTCGCGGTGAGCGGATGCGTCCTGGTGCCGCTGGCCCTGTGGTCCGGCGGCGGGGACGACGACCGCCTGCCCTCTGCCGCGGGCACCGGGGCGGCGTCCGAGAATCCCGACGGGCCGTCCAGGATCGACGCGGGCGACTCGCAGCCCGGCACCCTGAGCGGCCGCCTCCGCAACACCGGTACCGAGGACTGCGTCAGCATCGCGGACGGCAAGGCGACCGAGGGCGCGGAAGTCATACTCGCCACCTGCACCTCCTCGGAGCGGCAACAGTGGTCGCACGAGAGCGACGGTGTGCTGCGGAGCCTGGCCGACTCGGACCTGTGCCTCGACTCCCGGATCGACTTCTCGGTCCGGCTGGGCCTGTGCGAGGGCGCGGAGCAACGGGAAGGCGTCCGCTACGACTTCACCGTCGAGGGAAATCTGGTGCCCTTGGAGCAGCCGAAGCTCGCGCTGGCGCCCGCCTCGGGGGAGGAAGGGACAGGCCTCGTCCTCAGGGCCCGTGACGACGGACCGTCCCAGCGCTGGGAGTTCGACACTTCGGTGGACTCGCTCCAAATGGAGTGGATCACGTCGTACACGAACAAGGACACGGCGGAGCGGATCCCTGCTGCCAGACCGGAGCCGACCCGCACACCGCCGTCCTCCGAGCCGAATCCCAAGCCCTCCGAGGCGTCCCCGACTCCCTGGCCCACGGCGCCGGCACCCGCCCCGAATTGGCAGTGCTACGGCTCCTACTGCTGGCAGCACGACGGGTCCGGCGGCGGGACGGGAGGCAGCGGGTACGGAGGGGGCGGCTACGGAGGGGGCTACGGCGGCGGAGATTACGGCGGCGGAGGGTATGGCGGCGGGGGCTACGGCGGAGGGTATGGCGGCGGAGGCTACGGAGGCGGGTACGGCGGCGGAGGCTACGGAGGCTGGTGACGGGCACTCACGCCGACGGGGATGCCGACGGCATCACTCGTCGCCCAGCGCGAGCTCCGACCAGATCGTCTTGCCCTCGGTGGTGTGGCGGCTGCCCCAGCGCTGGGTGAGCTGGGCGACCAGGAGCAGGCCGCGGCCGCCCTCGTCGAAGATCTTGGCGCGGCGCAGGTGCGGCGCGGTGTGGCTGGAGTCGGAGACCTCGACGATCAGCGTGGTGGCGTCGTGGATGAGGCGCAGCCGGATGGGACGCTCGCCGTACCGGATGGCGTTGGTGACGAGTTCGCTGACCACCAACTCGGCGGTGAACGCCGCCTCGTTGAGCTGCCAGATGTCCAGTTGCCGGAGCACCTGCTTGCGGATCGGGGAGACGAGGGACGGATCGGCCGGGATGTCCCAGGTCGCCACCTGCGAGGTCGGCAGTCCCTTCGTGCGGGCGAGCAGCAGGGCCACGTCGTCAGACGCGCCGGTCGGCGGGAGCAGCGACTGCAGGATGTCGTGGCAGGTCTCGTCGAGGGAGCCCGAGGCCCGCGTCAGCGCCTGGCACAGCAGCCGGTGGCCGTCGTCGAGGTCCCGCTCACGGCTCTCGATCAGGCCGTCGGTGTACAGAGCGAGCACGGTGCCCTCGCGGAGTGTGAGCTCGGTCGACTCGAACGGCAGCCCGCCCAGGCCCAGGGGAGGACCGGGCGGTACGTCGATCTCCTGGGGCGGGCCGTCCGGCGGGAGCATCACCGGCGGCGGATGGCCGGCCCGGGCGAGGGTGCACCGGCGGGCGACCGGGTCGTACACCGCGTACAGACAGGTGGCACCGACCTCGCCGGTGGTCCCTTCGCTGCCCGCCTCCTCGGAGAGGCGGATGACCAGGTCGTCGAGGTGGGTCAGTAGTTCGTCCGGGGCCAGGTCGATGTCGGCGAGGGTGCGTACGGCGGTCCGCAACCGTCCCATGGTGGCCGATGCCTGCACGCCGTGGCCGACGACATCACCGACGACCATGGCGACCCGCATCCCGGACAGCGGAATCACGTCGAACCAGTCCCCGCCTACCCCGGCCCGCGCCGCGGGCAGATAGCGCGAGGCCGCCTCGACGGCGGCCGTGCGCGGCAGCGTCCGGGGCAGCAGGCTGCGCTGCAGGGCGATCGCCGTCTCGCGCTCGCGGGAGAAACGGCGGGCGTTGTCGATGCAGACGGCCGCCCTGGCCGTGACCTCCTCGGCCAGCAGGACGTCGTCCGAGGTGAAGGGATCGGGGCGCCGAAACCGGGTGAAGACGGCGACGCCCAGCGTCGCGCCACGGGCCTGGATGGGTACGGACATCGTCGTGTGGATGCCGTGCTCCCTGACGCGCTCGCCGCGCACCGGGTCCCAGGCGAGCCACTCCGCGAGCGTGGTCGCGGGATCCGTGGCCAGGATGGGGCGGCCGGCCAGCAAGGAGTCGGCCTGCGGCGAGGAGGCGGGGTAGACGTCGACCTGACCCAGTTTGACCACCGCCTCGGGGTTGCCGGCGTTCACCGAGCGGTGAGCGGCACGGCGCAGGCTCACCGGGGCGGACAGCGGCCCGGAGTGCGGCTCGCCGCCCTGGTCCAGCGGGTCCATGAGGTCGATGCTCACGAAGTCGGCGAGCGCGGGCACGCAGACGTCGGCCAGCTCCTGGGCCGTACGGGTGACGTCGAGGGTGGAGCCGATGCGGACGCTCGCCTCGTTCACGAGCTGGAGGCGCTCCCGGGCCAGGTACTGCTCGGTGAGGTCGTGGGCGGTCATGCAGACGCCGCGCACCTTTCCCTCGGCGTCCCTGATCGGCGCGATCCGGGCCAGCCAGGCCTGCGCACGGTCGTCACTGCCCGCGCGCCCGTACGTCTCCACGTCCTCCCGCCGACCGGAAAGGAGCACCCGGAGCAGGTGCCCCTCGAGTTCCGCGCTCTGTGGTCTGCCGCCGATCTCGGAGAGCCGCAGTCCGCGGATGCGCTCCTGCGGGAGGCTGATCTCCTCGGACATCACCGCGTTGATCCCGTGCAGTCGCAGCCGCTCGTCGTAGACGACCGTGGCGCAGGGCGACTGCACCAGTAGCGCGGTGTTCAGAGGATCGTCCGGCGGCCGCTCGTCGTTCTCCAGGGGGGAGACGACGAACCAGTCGCTGCGGTCGCCGAGGTCGGGTTGCCGTCGGTGGGCGAGCAGCCACACGGGGAGGATCCGCCCGTCCTGGTGACGCAGCGTGAGCGTGCCGCTCCAGCGGTTGTCGGTCGACGGGGGCCGTACGAACTCGGTGTCCCGCGCCAGCAGGTCGGCCGCGGGCCGGCCCACGACGTCGGCCGAGACGTGGCCGAGGAGCCGCCGGGCGCCCTCGTTCCACTCGACGAGTATGCCGTCACCGTCGATGACGGCCCGTGCCGTGGCGCTCTCGTCGAACGGATAGCCCGGGTCGTCGCCCGATGTTTCGTTGTGGCTCCTCATCGTCGCCACTCCATTCCGTTGCGCATACTCACATTGAATCCTCCCCTCCCTGAGGGGGGAGGGGATTCCTGGCTCAGGCCGCCTCCTGGAGCGGCGCTCCAGGAGGTCTTCCGCCATCGGCACCAGCCGGATCGAGACCAGCCCGGACGAGCATCACACGTGCGGAGTTCTTGTCCCGTGGGGACACGGTTCCGCAGGCGGCGCAGGTGTAGGTGTGCTCACCCAGCGGCTGGGGGTCCCCCACGCCGTCAAGGCAGTGGGGGATGCGTGCTTGGCTCTCGCATCGCAGTGCGCGCGCACTCGGGCCGTCCGGACACCCTGCCCGCCGCGATGCGCGGCGGCGACCCGGCCACCGGGTGGTCCAACGCCTTCCACAAGGCGGCGACGCCGCTCCTCCCCGCCTTCGACGGCGCCCGCGAGGAGGACTGCGTGTCCGTCGACTGGGGCCGCGCCCGCACCTTCGACCGGGTCGAGGTCTCCTTCGGCGTGGACGCGACGCACGCCGTGCCCGCCACGATCGAGGTCGCGTACTGGGACGGCCACCGCTGCCGGCCCGTGAAGGGAGCCGGCATCGACTGGGCCACAGCGTCCGACGAGCTGACGGCGATCACCTTCGACGCCGTACGCGGCAGCCGGCTCCGGCTCACCATGACGAGCCGGTACCCGGACGAGGCCCGGGGCGCACCGCGGATCAGCCGCCTGGCGGTCCCGGCTCGCTGACCTGCTCGGCCTCCCGGTGCTCCGCGTACTCCTCGGCCGTCGGCTTCGCCACCTGTGTGCCGGCGCCGTACAGCCCACGGGACAGCAGGACCCGTAGACGTCGCACCCGGCCGTTCGGGCTCGGCACGCCGTTGGTGTCCTGCGCCGGACCGAGTTCGAGCGGCTGGGGCTGCTCGTGCTGGGTGAGCGTGTGCAGCTCGGCGGGGGAGAGGGGCTGGTGCGGCTCGACGAACTCGCCGTGCGGGAGCCGTTTGATCACGCCGGTCTCGCGGCCGTGCAACACCAGCTCGCGGTCCCTGCGTTGGAGGCCGAGGCAGATGCGCCGGGTCGCGATGAAGACGAGGACGGGGACGACGAAGACCGCGATCCGGATCGCCCAGGTGACCGTGTTGATCGACAGATGGAAGCGGGTGGCCACGATGTCGTTGCCGCCGCCCGCGAGCAGGATGAGGTAGACGCTGATCCACGCCGTGCCGATGGACGTGCGGACCGGCCGGTTGCGCGGGCGGTCCAGAAGGTGGTGCTCGCGTTTGTCACCGGTGATCCAGGCCTCCAGGAACGGGTAGACGCCGATGAAGACCAGGAGGACCGGGAAGACGACGATCGGGATCAGCACACCGAGGACCAGGGTGTGGCCGGCGACGTTGATCTCCCAGCCCGGCATGATGCGCACCAGACCCTCCGCGAAGCCCAGGTACCAGTCCGGCTGGGCTCCCGTGGACACCTGGTCGGCGCGGTAAGGACCGTACGACCAGACCGGGTTGATCGTCGCGATCGCCGAGATGAGTGCGATCACCCCGAACACCAGGAAGAAGAAACCGCCCGCCTTGGCCATGTAGACCGGCATGAACGGCGCGCCCACGACGTTCCGTTCGGTCTTCCCGGGACCCGGGAACTGTGTGTGCTTGTGGTAGAAGACCAGGATCAGATGGGCGACCACCAGCGCCGCCATGATCCCGGGAATCACCAGGATGTGCAGGGAGTAGAAGCGGGCGATGATGTCGTGCCCGGGGAACTCGCCGCCGAACAGGAAGAACGACAGATATGTGCCGACGATCGGCACCGACAGCGTCGCGCCCTCCACGAACCGCATCCCGGTGCCCGACAGCAGATCGTCCGGCAGCGAGTAGCCGAAGAGCCCCTCGAACAGGCCGAGGAACAGCAGCGTCCAGCCGAACAGCCAGTTGACCTCACGGGGCTTGCGGAACGAGCCCGTGAAGAAGTGCCGCATCATGTGCATGAGCATCCCGGCGATGAAGATCAACGCCGCCCAGTGGTGCATCTGCCGGATCAACAGACCGCCCCGCACGTCGAAGCTGATGTCCAGCGTCGAGGCGTACGCCTCCGACATCCGCACGCCGTTCAGCGGAACGTAACTGCCGTGGTACGTCACCTCGTTCATCGACGGATGGAAGAACAGCGTCAGATAGACACCGGTCAGGATCAGTACGACGAAGCTCCAGAGGCAGATCTCCCCGAGCAGGAACGACCAGTGATCGGGGAAGACCTTGCGCAGGTACCGCTTGCCGAGGGTGTGGGTGCCGAGGCGGCCGTCGAACCAGTCGGCCACGCGCCGGCCGGAGGATGCTTCCTCGGCCACGCGCCGCCCGGAGGAGACCTTCTCGGCCGGTCGTTCGGTGGTCGTCACGCGTCTGCCTCCTCGTTCTGGTCCGCGTCCTCGTGCTCGTTTCTGTGCACGTGCGTGAGCTTGTCGGGATTGGTGACGATGTAGACGCCGGACACCCGGTCGCCCTCCGGAGTGAGGTCCATGACCATCACGGCGTACGGGGACTCGCCCTGGAACAGCACGGCCGCCTCGTCGCCGTTGACGCGCCGGTAGCTGACGTCCATCTGCTTCACACGCCTCTGGGTGTACGCCGAGAAGAGCCGCAGCGCCTTCTCCCGGCCCCGCACCGGCCGCAGCCCCGCCGCGCGCCGCTTGCCGCCGCCGTCCGTCCACACCGTGACGTCCGGCGCGAGGATCTCCATCAGCGCACCGATGTCCCCGCCGAGCGCGGCCGCCACGAACCGCTCCGTCGCCTCCCTCCGCACCCTTGGATGCGCCTCGTACAGCGGGCGCCGGGCGTGCACGTGCCGACGGGCGCGGTGCGCGAGCTGGCGTACCGCCGAGGGGCTGCGGTCGATGACCTCCGCGATCTCGGTGTGGGGGTAGCCGAACACCTCGTTGAGCACGAACACCGCCCGCTCCAGCGGGGTCAGCGACTCCAGGACCACCAGCATCGCCATCGAGACGGACTCGGCGCGCAGGGTGCGCTCGGCGGCGTCCGCGGGCGGCTCCCCGGCAGCCTCGGCCACGAGCGGCTCGGGCAGCCACGGGCCCACGTACGTCTCGCGACGGCGGCTGACCACGGCTCGTCGCTTCAGCGCCTGGTTCACCGCGATGCGGACGAGATACGCGCGGGGGTTCTCGATCTTCCGGAGCGGTGACCGGTCGCGGCTGCCGGACCAGGACAGCCAGGTGTCCTGGAGTACGTCCTCGGTGTCGGCGACGCTGCCGAGCATGTTGTAGACGATCGCGAAGAGCAGCTCGCGATGGTCCATGAACAGCCGGGTCGCCGTGTTCGGTGGCTCATCGGTCCCCGGTTCCGGACTCTCGGACATGCCTGTGCCTCCCGTGGCGCGCTCACTACTGCGAGGGATTCAGGGGCCCGGAATGTGACAAGCCACGGCGAGATGTGACGTACGTCTCATCCCGTGCGCGAGGCGGCGCGACACCCGCGGTGTTCCTGCGTACACCCGCCAGGTACCGCCAAGCGCTGCACTTGACCTGCAAGTATTTACGAGTAAGTACCCGCGATGTACCTTGAGGGCATGCCAGCTCTCAACGTGGAATTCAGCGAGCGTGAGCTCGAGGATCTGCGGCAGATCGCCAAGGAGCGCGGAACGTCGATGAAGGCCCTGGTTCGCGAGGCGGCCGCCGCCGACATCGTGCGGCACCGAGCACTGCAGGAAGGCGCGGACGTCTTCCGCCAGTTCTTCGCGGCGCACGCGGACGAGTTCGCCGCGGCCTTCCCCGACGACGAACCAGCCGCCAAGAGCGAGGGGCGGGTCGCCTGACCCATGCCCCCCGTCATCCATATCGACGTGCCCTGGCTGCTCCAGCGACACGAAGAGGTCCTGCCCGACCAGCCGACCGTCAACGACTTCTCCGTGCTGGTCGCGGCCGTGGCCCGGCATCGCGTGGACCCGCCCCGGCTCGGCGTGGACTCGGACCCGGCGTGGCGCGCCGCCGCGCTCCTGCACACCCTGGCCCTGCTGAAGCCGCTGCCATCCGCCAACGCCCGTTTCGCCTGCGCGACAGCGGTCTCGTACATGTTCGTGAGTGGTGTGGGGATCGACCCTCCGTACGGGGCCCTCGTCGACCTCGCCCGTGACCTGATGTCCGGAAAGGTGGACGTTTTCGCGGCGGCCGACCGGCTGCGTTCCTGGCAGATCTGAGCCGCCGAGGAACGGGGTGACTCTCCATCGCGGGTCCGAGCCGTCTCGCGACCGGCCGACCCTGCCCCCAGGCCGACCCGCCCTCGGGGCCGCCGACCGAGGGCGGGAGGATCGGGGTCGGCGGCCTGCTTCGCGCGGGAGAGCCGCCGTCCCGCGCGGGGCCTCCGAGAAAGGCCGGTACCAGTGCACTACGGAGTTCTGTGCGCCGGGAGCGTGCGAGGGGCGCCGGAGCGTGCGCGCGGTTCACACGGGGCGCTTGACATTTCGAAAGCCGGTGCGACAACGGGGAGTTGACCGAGGCTGACGTTGACTTTCCTTCAATGCGCGGATGTTGCCCAAGTCGCTCAAGTGCCTTGTTGGGTGTGAGAGTTTTGTGCAAGGGTGAACTTCCTCGCACATGACCAATGGCCAGGTCTGATTCGCTACTTGGGATTTCATCGTGCCGTCGGGCTCAAAAGGCGCTCGGCCGACGGTCATCGAGTGGTCGACGTCCCCGGCCGCTTTCCGTGCGCCAAAGCCAAAAAGGTATGCACCAACCAGGAGCTCCTTTTCGGCGGTCAGAACTTCTGTGTGCCACCTTGTGCCTTGGAAGGAAACCGCTCAGTGCACACCCCCCACCCGCCTCGTCCCGCATATCCGCCTCGCGCCAGTGCCGCTCCCGGGGAATCAGACGAGAGCCTCGCGGCCCTCCTGAGAGCGCAGCCGGAGGGCGAGCTCACCCACTCTTCCGCGCTGCTGCTCGCGCGGCACTGGCAATCGACGCATGACTACGCGGTCATCTGCCTCGCTTCCTCGGCGAACGTCGCCTCCATGGTCACGACGGCCGCCTTCCAGCAGGTCCTGGAGCGGCTGAGACGCGCCGGATCCGCCGTCGCGCTGCGGCCCCAACTCCTGGTGGCGGTACGGGACACGGTCAAGGCATGGTCCGCGCAGGACCGCATATCCGAAGTGCTGCCGGATCTCCGGAAACCCGCCGGTGGCCGCGGCATGCGCGCGACGAAGTCCATGACGCCGGAAAATCGCAAGCTCGCCGAGCGTTCTTTCGAGGCGCTCCCGGGACTCGCCCAGTGCGTGCTGTGGCACACCGAGGTGGAGGGCGAGCACATATCCGTACCCGCTGGTCTGTTGGGCATGGATACCGACATCGCGTCAGCCGCCCTGGACCAGGCACGGGAGCAATTCCGCGAGGGCTGTGTACGGGCTCATCGTGAACTCGCGCCGAACAAGGATTGCCGCCACTACAACCGTCTGCTGGATGTCCCGATTCGGCGCGGCGGCGCCTTGCTTCCCGATGTTCAACAACATCTGCTGACATGTCGTTTCTGCCGTTACGCGGCCGAGCAGCTCAGCCATTTCGAGGGCGGGTTGGGCGGACTGCTCGCCGAAGCGGTGCTCGGCTGGGGCGCCCGCCGCTATCTCGACTCGCGGCCGGCCCGCGGTCACTCGGGGGCCCGGCCCGGCCGGTACAACGGCAGACGGCCGGGTGGTGGCGGCCGTCCCCGTCTGCTCTCCCAACTCGCCGCCAGGCAGGGCGGCCGGCACTCCTCGCCGAGCCAGCGGCACTCGAAGGCCCTCCTCACCGGAGCGGGCCTGGTCTCGGTGGCGCTGCTCGGGACCGTCCTGGTTGCCGGCCTGTGGTCGCAGGACGACGGCGGTGCCGACCCCTCGGCCTCCGCCGGCGCGTCCCCCAGCGTCACCCCGAGCCCCGGCGGACAGGCCCCGCCCGCCATGTCGTCGTCCCCGCCCAACTCGGCCGGGCTGCCCACGACTCCCGTGCAGACCCGGCTGCGCAACCTGGCCGCCGATCTCTGCCTCGACATCAAGGGCGGCAAGGCGAAGTCCGGCGCCGGAACCGAACTGGCGGAGTGCTCCAGGGCCTGGACCCAGCAGTGGTCGTACGAGGAGGACGGTCTTCTGCGCAGCGTCGCCGACCCCGAGTTGTGCCTCGACTCGCACGTGGACGCCGGCGTGGTCGTCCTCGGCCCCTGCGCCGCCGCGTCGGCCAAGCGGGGCAACGATGTCCGCTACGACCTCACCGTGCAGGGCGAGTTGCTGCCGCGCTGGCAGGAAGGGCTCGCCGTCGTCCCGTCCTCCAACGACCCGGACGCCGAGGTGGTGACGAAGATCCGCGACAGGTCGGACGAGCAGCGATGGCTGACCGACATCACCACGACGGCCACCCCCGAGTCCCTGTCGATCGCCGGAACGGCCGCGCCGTCCGGCCGTCCAGTCACCGACTCGCCGCCCGCCGACTCACAGATCGACTCGAACTCGGAGTGCGCCGAGCCGACGTGCGCGGAGGAGCCGCGGGCCGCGGAACTCGAACTTTGACCGAGGCACCACGACACCCCGCGGACCTCGGTATGAACACCTCAGGCCGGTTCGTATGGTGCGGGTGAGCGGGGGCTGGTCGCGCAGTTCCCCGCGCCCCTGAAAGCGCCTCAGGTCGGTTCGTGAAGTGCCGGTCGTCGTGGGCTGGTCGGGCAGTTCCCCGCGCCCTTAAAGGGGCCTCAGCCCCCACCGGCCGACACCCGGCCTTCGGCGGGAGGGGACGTGCCGGCGTCCGAGCGCCGCGCTTCCCGGCCAACCCGACTACCTCAGAGTGGCGCTCGGATGTCCCGGCGCGGCCCCGCCCCACATCCAACCCAGGGGCGCGGGGAACTGCGCGCCCAGCCCCCACTCACCCGCACCCGAACAACCGCCCAACCGCCGGAGGCAACCCGCACCCGAACAACCGCCCAACCGCCCAAGGCAACCGTCACCCGGTCTCCTCGACGAGGTCATCCGCGCTGAGCGTCGCCGGACCCGCATGCCCGGACAGCGCGAGCGTGAGGTCGAACTCGGCGAGCAGACAGCGGATGACGTGCTCCACGCCCGCCCGACCGTCGAGACCCAGGCCATACACGTAAGGACGCCCGACGAGCACCCCCTGGGCGCCCAGCGCGAGCGCCTTGAAGATGTCGTCACCCGTGCGAACCCCGCTGTCGAAGAAGACGGTGAGCCGGTCGCCGGCCGCTTCGACCACCCGCGGCAGCGCATCGGCGGCGGCGACGGATCCGGCCACCTGACGGCCGCCGTGGTTGGAGACGACCACACCGTCCATCCCGGCGTTGACGGCCCGGCGCGCGTCGTCCGGATGCAGGATGCCCTTGAGCACGATCGGCCCGTCCCAGTTCTCACGCAGGAACTCCAGATCCGGCCAGGTCTTCCCGGGATCCGCGAACATCCCCACGAAGTGCATGACCGCCGCGTTCGGATCCTCGAGCACCGGCTTGGCCAGGCCCGCCAGGAACGCCGGGTCGGAGAAGTAGTTGGCGGTGCCCACACCGTGCAGGAACGGCAGATACGCCTGGTCCAGATCGCGCGGCCGCCAGGCCAGCAACGGCGTGTCGAGCGTGACGAACAGCGCGGTGTACCCGGCCGCCTTCGCCCGGCTCAGGAAACTCCTCGTGACCTCGCGGTCCTTCGCCCAGTAAAGCTGGAACCAGCGCTCCCCGTCACCCATCACCTCCGCGACCTCCTCCATGGGGGTGCTGGAGGCCGAGGACAGGATGTAGGGCACGCCCTGCGCGGCGGCGGCCCGTGCGGCGGCGGACTCGGCGTCCGGGTGCATGATCGACAGGACGCCGATCGGCGCGAGGGCGAGGGGCGCGGGCAGCGCACGCCCCAACACCTCGACGGACAGGTCGCGTTCGTTCACATCGCGGAGCATCCGCGGCACGATCCGACGGCGCTCGAGCGCCTCCCGGTTCGCCCGCGCCGTACTGCCGTTGCCCGCGCTGCCCGCCACATAGCCCACCGGACCAGGACCGAGCCGCTGCTCGGTCAGCTCCTCCAGCCGCGTCAGATCGGTGGGCAGCCGGGGCACCGCGCCCGTCATGCCGTTCAGATAGATCTCGTACTGGAAGTCCGCCCAGTGCTTCGTCACCGTACGTTCCGCCTCTCGCCCTTGATCCCGCCCGTGAGACCGCGCTGTTCCGACCAAACTGTTCCGACGAAACTGATCCTGCGACGATCCTGACGAGCGGAACAAGATCCGTCCACCACGGACACATGGACACATGGGCACATCGATACGTGGACACGGCGGATCGCGTCGGCGATCAGGATCAGGCCGCGAACGACACGCGTACGGCGACCAGTTCACCCGTCGGACCGAGGTCGGCCGACACGGGGAACCAGCCGTCGCCCTGGCCGGTCATCGTGCACAGCACGTGCGCGCCGCCGACCTCGACGGTCCCGGCCTCGACGGCGGAGGCCCGTACCTGGCGCATGACCTGCCAATGGTGGGAGTGGGGCCGGTAGTCCACCATGAGACGCCGCCGCGGATCGGCGTCCTTCCAGTCGAAGAGCGCGCAGGCCCGGCGCATCGCCTCGGGCACCGGCAGGCCCGTCCAGCCCCTGACCCCGTCCTCGCCGGGTTCGCCCAGCGCGGGAGCCGCGAACTCCGCCGCGGCCTCCTCCTCCGCCGAGCCCCAGAAGGCGACGTCGGCCAACCCGTCCACGGGCTCGTCGTGTTGCCAGGCGTTCAGCGCGTCGGCGTCCCCGAAGAGCACACGGGCCCAGTCCACGCGAATGTCCCCGAGTTCCAAGGACTTGGCCGCGGGGGCAGGGCCGACCGGGATCACGATGCCGACGTCCGATGCCAGCACGGGTAGTGCCCGGTCCCGGGGCAGCCCGCCCAGCGCCACGACCGGCACCCCGTGCATCAGAAAGCGGCCACCGCCCCGTGCCGCGCACCGCCGTACCCGTTCCCTGTGTGGCACCCGCTCGGCACACGCCTCGATGCGGGCGTCGAGGCCGTGCTCCCGGCAGTGCGCGTCGAAGAGCTCCAGCAGCCGCGCGACTCCGGACGCCGGGATGTCGTGGAGCGTCCGGCCTGGCTGCCGGTCGAAGGAGTGGGCCGCGGTGTCGGCGTCCGGTCCGGCGATCGCGAAGTCGGTCGCCGCCGCCACATCGGCGGCGACCACCGGATCCTGGACGCCGAACGCTCCCGGGTCCACCTCCGCCGGCGAGCGCTCCCCGCTCCACATGCCCAGGTGACCACCGTCGACGACCACCAACTCACCGGACGGGCACGTGATCTCGCCCAGCTCGTAGATCTCTTCCATGGCCGGGCAGTCTACGAAGCGCCCCGCTCCCGGCAGCCCCTTGTTGCGCGGCGCTGTCCGGTTCTCGCCGTCAGGAGCCCCCACCAACCGCCACCGGACGACTCTCGTCGGCCTCGGCCCCAGGGCCGGTGATCGCCGGTACCGGCACGTCAACGGTACGCACCAGCCGCGCGCCCGCGGGCCCGTGCGAGGCCCGCGGCTCGGGGACGAGCCACAGCAGCGCCAGGAACAGGATGGCGGAGACGGCCAGCGAGATCGGCAGGCCGATGTCGACCCCGTCGGCCAGATCGCCGAGCGGGCCCACGAACTGGCCGGGGATGTTGGTGAAGAGGACACCGGGATCGAGGGCCGCACCAGGGGGCGGATCATCCATCTTTACGGCTGGCAGTGGGCGAATACACCATCCGTTCCGGTCAGTTGTCGGTCGGAGTGTCTGTCGGGGCGTCGTTCGGAGCGTCCTCGGGCTCGTCGGCCGACGCGTCGGGTCCCTGCGCGCGAACCCGCTGGACGTGTTCCAGGGAGTCCCTCAACTCCGTGAGCCAGTCGTCCGCGTGGCGTTCGACGAGCCGTACGCACCAGGCGAGGGCCTCGCTGCGGCTGCGGGCCACACCGGCGGCGATCAGGGTGTCGAGCACCTGCCGCTGTGGCTGCCGCAGCCGGGTCATGACGGGCGCGGCGACATGGGTGAACAGGGCGCGCTCGTCCCCGCACTCCACGCCCCACGAGACCTTCTTGCGGAAGCGGTGCTCGGCCTCGCGGGCCACGGTGACCCGGGCGTCGCGGGTGCGCTCCCGGAACTCCTGGACACGGGAGCCGATGGCCGCCTCCCGCTCGGCGTCCGAGGCGCCCTCGGCGAGCCGGGGTTCGGGTATGCGGCCGATGACGGTGATCTCCTCGCGGTCGACCGTCACCTCGCTGAGGCTCTCGAAGAGATCGTCGGGCAGACGGCCGGCGAACCAGCCGCGCAGTTTCTCGTGCTGTTCCTCTGTAATCATGTAATTACGATTACTCGCTTGCTGTGCGGGTGCAAGGGTGTGGGCTTCAGCCTGGAGCGGAATGTTTCAGGCCTATTGCTGAGCGGCGCATATCCGGCCAACGCATCCACTTGGTGAGACGAGGTCCGCTCAGTTCCGGGCGCGGCATGGTCGAATTCCGTTACTTCACGCCACTGATTCAACACGCAAGGTTACTGAAACGCGTGGGGTCGATGTGAGTTTCCGTCGCGGACTCGGCAGACTCGCGCTCGCCGTACCGGCACCCGACCGAGCCGGTAGGGCATAACCGAGCGGAAGGATGCACACAATGCCGAACACCGCGCGCTGGGCAGCGACGATCACGCTGACGGCCACCGCCGTATGCGGACCCCTCACCGGGTCCGCCCTCGCCGCCCCCTCGCCGAACGCGCTCTACGCCCCCTCGTCCCTCGTCCTCACCGTGGGCCACGGTGAGACCGCGGCCGCCACCACTCCCGAACGCGCGGCCACCCTGACCTGCACGCCGACCGCCTCGGGAACACACCCGGCCGCGGCGTCGGCCTGCGCCGAACTGCGGGCGTCGGGCGGGGACTTCGACGCCCTGACAGGCAGACGCGACGTCATGTGCACCCGCGAATACGACCCCGTCGTCGTCACGGTCGACGGTGTCTGGCAGGGCCGGCGGGTCTCCTATGAGCGCACCTTCTCGAACGAGTGCGTGAAGAACTCCTACGGGACGACCGTCTTCACGTTCTGAGGGACCGGGGTCGCGTGGTTCTCCGGGTGCGTCGACGGAGGCCCGCAGGCAGCGGATGGGGAGTGCGAGTCCCGTCGCGGAGTGCCACGCGATCTCGCAACAGGGTCGGCGGAGACGGAGTGGGGCCGTCTCCGCCGACCCCGGCCTCTTCGGCCCGGCGTCACGCGGAGGCTGTGATGCTCCAGGCGCCCACCTCGCGGTAGTCCGAGTCGTAGACGGCCGCCCGCTCACCGGGCTTCAGCTCGTAGTGCTGGAGATTCCCACCCCAGTAGCGCAGGATCCGGCCCAACTCCCGGGCGGCGTCGCCGTCCCAGGCCGTGTCCCCCATGTCGACTTCGAGAAGGAACTTCACGTCGGCGCTCTCCCCTTCCGGGTCTTCGTGTCGATGTGTCTCCCTTCAATCGTGTCATTCAATTGCTTCTTGAGACTTGAGCCGACTCGGTCCCAGGTCCGTCCCGGAACGTACCCTGAAACCCTCAAATCCAGGTGAGGAGTCAGGGTGAGCGATCAGCTGCGGGCCGTCGACCTGGCGCGTGCCGCGGGTGTCTCGACCCAGCAGGTCCGCAACTACGTGGAGACGGGGATCCTGCCGCCCGTCGGGCGCACGGACAGCGGCTACCGGGTCTTCACGAACGCACACGCGGAGGCCCTCACCGCCGCCCGTGAACTGGCCGCGGGACACGGCTGGCAGACGACCCGCGCGATCATGCGAGCCGTGCACAAAGACGACCTGGAGAGCGCGCTCGCCCTGCTCGACGCGAGCCACGCGGAACTGCACCGGGAGCGGACCGAACTCGCCGAGGTGCTGGGCGCCCTGGACACGCTGCTCGCGGACGAGACCGCGCCCACGGAGGGCGGCCGCCTGCGCATCGGAGAACTGGCCGACGCCATCGGCGTACAGACCCCCGTACTACGCCTCTGGGAGGCCCGCGGCCTGCTGCGGCCCACGCGTGAGAAGGCCACCGGATACCGCCGCTACTCCGCGTCCGAGGCGCGGCTCGCGCAGGTCGTCGCGCTCCTGCGGCGCGGCAACCACCCGTTCTCCACGATCGGTTCGGTACTGGCCGAGCTGCGCACCAGCGGAAACCCCGAGCGCGTACGGGTCGAACTGGCCGGGCGGGAGCGGGAGGTGCACCGCCGGAGCCTGCGCCGGCTGGCGGGCTCGGCGGCTCTGCACGTGTACCTCCAGCGACGTACGAAAACGTTTTAAGCGATCCCCGCAGGTCGGCAGACCTCCTGCGGCACGGCCAACAACACTTCTGTGTCAGAAGTGTTGACCCCGTATTGGAAACGTTTTAATTTTCCCTCACCCAACTGCCAGAGGTGAGGAGGCCATGTGGCCGCGGTGGTGCGAGATCGCGCAGGTACAGAGGAGGTGAGTCCTTCCAGTCGCCCTCCGATCGGTGCGTCTACGAAGCGAAAAGGTTTTCAGAACCGCAGAAGCCGGGCGCTGTTTCTGCTGATGCTGCCAGGGCTCGGCTACTTCCTGGTGTTCCACTACGGGGCGCTGGCCGGCAACGTCATCGCGTTCAAGGACTACGTGCCCTTCGACGGCATCTGGGGCAGCCCGTGGGTCGGCCTGGACAACTTCCAACGGATGTTCCAGGACGCCGGGTTCTGGGACGCGGTCCTCAACACCCTCTGGATCGCGATCCTCCAGATCGTCTTCTACTTCCCCGTGCCGCTCGCCCTCGCCCTGCTCCTGCACACCCTCACCTGGAGCACCACCCGCCGCTTCGTGCAGTCGGTGGCGTATCTGCCGCACTTCATCTCGTGGGTGATCGTCGTCGCCCTCTTCCAGCAAGTCCTCGGCGACACGGGCCTGGTGAACAGCTATCTCGGTGACGCCGGCCTGAGCACCGTCGACATCATCGGCAACCCCGACGCCTTCAAGCCGCTCACCGTCGCCCAGGTGATCTGGAAGGACGCCGGCTGGGGAACGATCATCTTCCTCGCCGCGCTCTCCCAGGTCGACGAGCAGCAGTACGAGGCCGCCGCCATCGACGGCGCCGGACCCTGGCGCCGGTTCTGGCACGTCACGCTGCCCGCGATCCGCCCCGTCGTGATCCTGCTGCTCATCATGCGACTCGGCGACATCCTCTCCGTCGGCTTCGAGCAGATGCTGCTGCAGCGCGACGCGGTGGGGCCGGAGGCGGCCGAGGTCATCGACACCTTCGTCTACTACCAGGGCGTGGTCGGCGGCGACTACGGATTCGCGGCCGCCGCGGGCCTGTTCAAGGGCGTCATCGGAGCGCTCCTCGTCTACGCGGCCAACAAGGTCGCCCACCGCCTCGGCGAACAGGGGGTCTACAAGTGAGCGCTCAAGTCCGGCCCGCCTGGATGGAGAAGCCCAGGCCCGCGACCCAGGCCGCGAAAGCCGTCGCGCTCGTGACCGTCGTCCTCCTGGTCTGCGTGCCCTTCCTCGTGATCCTCTCGACGTCGCTCGCCTCGCCCAAGGAAGTGGTCGACAACGGCGGCTGGGTGCTGTGGCCGACGGACCCGACCATCCAGGCGTACCGCGACATCCTCGACGGCGGCATTGTCACCCACGCCCTCGGCGTCAGCGCCGGCGTGACCGTCGTCGGCACCCTGCTGAGCCTGTTCTGCACGGTCACGCTCGCCTATGCCCTGTCACGCCCCGGGGTCTTCGGCGGCCGGCCCGTACTGCTCCTGGTCCTGTTCACGTTCCTCTTCCCGCCCGGCATGATCCCCAGCTTCCTGCTGGTCAAGGAGCTGGGGCTGCTGGACTCGTACGGCTCGCTGATCTTTCCCGTACTGATCAACGTGTTCAACCTGGTGGTCCTGCGCGGCTTCTTCCAGTCGATCCCCGAGGAGCTGTACGAGGCCGCCCGGCTGGACGGTGCGGGGGACTGGCGGGTCCTGTGGTCCGTTGTGCTGCCGCTGTCCAAGGCGGCCCTCGCCGTCGTCGGCCTCTTCTACGCGGTGGCGTACTGGAACTCCTGGTTCTACGCCTCGCTCTACCTGGAGAGCGACCACTGGCCGCTCCAACAGGTGCTGCGTACCTATGTGGTGGCCGGTTCGGGACTCACCGACACCGCCACGAGCGAGGGCACCGTCAACGCCCCGCAGACCGTGCAGATGGCCGTCCTGGTGATCGCCACCGTGCCGATCCTGCTCGTCTACCCCTTCCTGCAGAAGTACTTCACCAAGGGCGTGCTCACCGGCGCGATCAAGAGTTGAGCGCCTTGCTGGTGCGGCGCTCCGGGTCGGTACTTGGAGTGCGGGGCGGTGAGGGCTGGTCGTGCCCCGCGGCAGCCGCAAATGTCACAGCCCCGCGCCCGTAAACGGGGCGTGTCGTTCCGCACCGGTCTTCATCGGTCCCACTTGGCCGTCCATCAAGAGCCTGTCGTCCAGAACTTGTCATCCAGAGCTGGGAGAGAACTCGCATGTCCGCTACCCCGCTGTCCCGTCGTGCCCTGATGCGCACCGCCGCCGTGGGTGGTCTCGCGCTCGCCGCTCCGGCCGCCCTGACCGCCTGCTCCACCGAGTCCGGCGGCGACGGTGTCTCCAACGCGGGCAAGAAACTGGCGCCTTGGCCCACGTACAAGGCTTTCGCGGGGCCCAAGCCAGACCTCGCCCCGACCGAGGAGGGAGTCCAGCCCGGCTACACCTCCTACCCGGCCGACCTGGCCACATCGGTCTCCCGCACCCCCGGTGACGGCTCCACCGTCAAGGTGATGTCGGTGTCCTTCGGCACACCGCCGAAGCCGGCCTCGGCGAACCGGTTCTGGCAGGCGGTCGAGAAGGCTCTCGGCGTGAAGATCGAGTACACGGTCATCTCGCAGACCGACTACCAGAAGAAGATGGCCACCGTGATGGCGGGCGACCCGGGCGAACTCCCGGACATCATCAACATGTTCTCCGGGTTCGTGCTGCCGCGTGAGGCCCAGTTCGTACAGCGCCGCGCCGAGGACCTCACGCCGTTCCTCTCCGGCGACGCCGTCGCGGACTACCCGAACCTCGCGAACATCCCCACCCACGCCTGGCGCGACATGGGCCGCATCGGCGGCCGTATCTACGGCATCCCCCTGGAACGCCCGCTGCCCGGCTCCACGCTGTGGCTCAACCAGGAGTCCTTCGAGGCCGCCGGGATGAGGGAGGGCTGGACGGCCCAGGACTTCGCGGCGGTCGCCAAGAAGGGCACCGGCGGGAAGAAGTACGGCCTGGGGGCGGCGGTCGGGTCCGTGTTCGGTGACGGTTTCCACTCCGCGGCGCACGGCGTCCACGCACGGGGCTGGTCGGTGAAGAAGGACGGCACGTTCCTTCCGTCCGCGGCCGACGAGCGCTACAAGGCGATGCTCGACTTCCAGCTCCGGCTGCGCAAGGCGGGCTCCTACCACCCCGACGCGACCTCCATCTCCCAGATCGACATGATCGCCCTCTACTACAGCGGGACGGTCGGTTCGGTGCAGGACGGATTCGGCGGCTATCTCCCCAAGTTCCTTGAGAAGGGAAGGGAGTTCACACCTGCGCCCGCTCTTCCGTACAGCGTGGGCGGGACGCCCGGAGGCATCGTCGGGGCTCGCCGCTCGTTCGGCTACACCATCCTCAAGAAGGCGAAGAAGGAGCGCATCCAGCTGCTCCTGCGCGTTCTCGACTATCTCGCGGCGCCGTTCGGCAGCAAGGAGTGGGAGCTCGTCCACTACGGCGTGGAAGGCATTCACTTCACCCGGGCCAAGGACGGCGCGCCCGAGCCCAACGACCTCGGCCAGGTCGAGAACAACACCAACCTGCCGCTGAAGTACCTCGCCGAAGGGCCTCAGGCGCTGTTCGTGCCCGGTATGCCCGACGCGGTGAAGGCCCTGCACGCCTGGCAGGTGAAGACGGTCCCGGTCGCCATCCGCAACGCCTCGTTCGGGCTCCAGTCCGCGACGAACACCTCCCAGGGCACCACCCTCGACACGCTCCTCAAGGACACCGCCACCGGGATCATCGCCGGCCGGACGCCCCTGTCCGAATGGGACGCGGCGGTCAAGACCTGGCGGCAGCGGGGTGGCGACAGAATGGCCGACGAATACGCCAAGGACTACGCCGCCAACAGCTGACGTGGCACGTCGGGCGGTCGCGAGGGGAGACACGGGGAGATGGGCAACGACATGGCAGAGGCGGAGCCGACGGCGAAGCGGCGGGTCACGATCCGCGAGGTCGCCGAGCGGGCAGGCGTGTCCATGGCCACCGTGTCGCGCGTACTCAGCGGCAACCACCCGGTGCCGGCGTCCACGCGGGCCCGCGTGCTGCGCGCGGCCCGCGACCTCGACTACGTCGCCAACGCACACGCCCGCGCCCTGGTCGGCGGCGGCCGCAAGATGGTCGCCGTCGTCCTGCGGCAGGTCACCAGCCCCTTCTACGCGCAGGTCGCCGAGGGTGTCGAGGCGGAGGCGGCCGCGCGCGGCTGGCTGTGCCTGGTCGGCGCCACGGGCGGGGACCCGGCGCGCGAACTGGAGTTCGTGCAGCTGATGCGGGAGGAGGGAGCCAGGCTGGTGATCCTCGTCGGCGGAGTCGTCGAGGACGACGCCTACCGCGAGCGCGTGGCCCACTACGCGCACGCCCTCGACTCCGCCGGCGCCCGGCTCGTGCTGTGTGGACGGCCCGCGCCCGACCCCGACATCCCCGCGCTGGTCGTGGAGTTCGACAACGAGGCCGGAGCCCGCGCCATGACCGGCCATCTCCTCTCGGCGGGCCATCGCGGCATCGTCTTCCTCGGCGGACTGCCCGGCAACACGACCCTGGACGCCCGCGTCGCCGGATACCGGGCCGCGCTCGCCGAGCACGGGCTCGGCCCCGAGGCCGCGCACGTCGTCGACTGCGGACTCGGCCGCGGCGCCGGGCACCGGGCGATGGCCGAACTCCTGAAGGACGCCCATGACTTCACCGCTGTCTTCGCCGGTGACGACATGGTCGCCGCCGGAGCCATTCGCGCCATCGGCGAGGCCGGCCTGCGCGTCCCGGACGACATCTCCGTAGTCGGCTACAACGACATCCCGCTCGCGGAGGACTTCAACCCCCCGCTCACCACCGTGCACACCCCCGCGGAAGAACTCGGCCGCGCCGCCGTCCGCATTGCCCTGCGCGACCCCGAACACGCCGCGAACTCCCACCACTTGCTCGGCACCCACATCGTCGTACGCGACAGCGTCCAGCCGCCCCCACCGGGGCGCCCCCACTGACGGAGGACCCACCCCCGCATGACCGCGCCGCATGTGTCGCTCCCCGACCCGACGCACTCTTCCCACCTGCCGCCCCTCGACCCCACCCAGTCACCCGTCACAGGCTGGACCCGAGCACACTGGGAGGCGATGGCCGACCGCCTCCTGGACGGCCTGCTCCCTTATGCCTCAAGGGAGTTGGCCCAGTACCGGCTACCCGGCCGGGCCAGCCACTCCGGGCCCTGGTCCGACGGCCTCGAGGGCTACGCCCGCTCCTTCCTGCTCGCCGCCTTCCGTATCGCGGGATCCGGCGGGCAGGTCTCGCCCGCGCTGATCGAGCGGTACGCGGCCGGGCTCGCCGCGGGCACCGACCCGCACGGCGCCGACCGCTGGCCACCCATCGCCGACCGGTCCCAGCCGATGGTCGAGGCCGCCTCGATCGCGATCGCCCTGCACGAGACGCGACCGTGGATCTGGGACAAGCTCGACGACGCGGTACGCCAGCGGGTGGCGGCGTGGCTGGGCGGGTTCGTCGGGGCCGATGTCAACGACTCCAACTGGCGGCTCTTCCAGGTGATCACGGAGGAGTTCCTCGCGTCCGTGGGAGCTCCGCACAGCCGGGCCGAGATCGATGGCGGCCTCGCACGCATCGAGGACTGGTACCGGGGCGACGGCTGGTACACCGACGGCGACGGCCGCAAGTTCGACTACTACAACGCCTGGGCCCTGCACCTCTATCCGATCCTGTGGGCCCGTATCGCCGGACCGCGCGCGGACCCGGCGCTGACGGCCGTCCACCGGTCCCGGCTGCGGGAATTCCTCGGCGTCCACCAGTACTTCTTCGGCTCCGACGGCGCGCCCGTCCACCAGGGCCGGTCCCTGACGTACCGCTACGCGACGGCCGCCCCGCTGTGGGCCGGCGCGCTCGCCGACGCGACTCCGCTGCCACCGGGGCGTACCCGCCGGCTGGCCTCGGGCGCGCTGAGACACTTCGCCGAACGCGGGGTGCCCGACGAGCGGGGACTGCTGAGCCTGGGCTGGTACCGGCCCTTTCTCCCGGTCACCCAGCGGTACTCGGGGCCCGCCTCGCCGTACTGGGCGAGCAAGGCGTTCCTCGGCCTGCTGGTCCCCGCCGAGCACCCCGTGTGGACGGCTCCCGAGGAACCGGGCCCGGTGGACACGGAAGACGCGTACCTCGCCCTGCCCGCTCCCGGCTGGCTGCTCCACTCGACGGCCGCCGACGGGATCGTACGGCTCGTCAACCACGGCAGCGACCGTCTGCCGCCGCCTCCGGCCGAGGCCGAGGACAGCCCGCACTACACGAAGTTCGCGTACTCCGGTGCCGCGGCCCCCGAAACTCCGGCGGGCGGTCCCGCGACAGGGACGGGGACTGTCACCGGGTTCGACAACCACATCGCCCTGCTCACGGCCGACGGGACCGCCGTCTCCCGGCGCGATCGGATCCACCCGCTGGGTGCCGAAGGGCGGTGTGCCGCGTCCTGGCACCGGGCGGTCCTGCCGGGTTCCGGGGAGGAACACCGCATCGAGACGACGAGCGTGGTCCACGGTCCCTGGGAGGTGCGGGTGCATCGGGTCGAAGGGCCCCCGGGGGCCGTCGTTCGCGAAGGAGGGTGGGCCCTGGCCGATGACAGCGGGCCCTTGGTCGAGTCCACGGGGCCCGGCTGGGCGCTGGCGCGTCGCCAGGGGGACGGCCTCACGAGCGCCGTCGTCGCGCTGCATGGTTGGGGGACGCCCGAGTCCGACGAAGAGGACTGTCTGCCGGGCGGCGCGGTCGCCCGGGCCCGGGGCGCCAACGCCTACGGCGAGTACTCCGCCACTCCCTGTCTCCGGCTGCCCGCCCACCCGGGCCGCTCCCACCTCCTCGTCACCCTCGTCGTGCTCAGCGCCGACCCCGTGCGGCCCTGCGATCCTGGGGCGTTGCGGACGCGGGCAGGAGTGCGGGTCAACCAGGAGGGGGCGGTGGTGATTCGCTTTCCGGACGGGCTGGAGGAGGAAGTTCCGGGAGCGGCGGGAAGCGGCTGAGGAGGTCGGAGGCACGTAGGAGACGGTGGATGCGGGGCTGATCGGAGACGAGACGGAGCGAGCCGCCGTGCTCCTTCGCCCGGCGGTCGGCCCGGCACAGGACGCGCAGCCCCGAGCAGTCGAAGAAGTCGACCGGGCGGAGGTCCACCAGGACCTGGTGGGCCGGGCGCGCGGCCGCGGCGTCCAGGTGCTCGGCCAGAGCGCCTGCCGTCGCCATGTCGATCTCGCCCAGCACCTCGACGACCGTGAACCCGCCCCTCAGGTAGCTGTGGGCGTACGGATTCGCCGCCGGGAGTCCGGACCCCGTCGAGCCGCACTCGGGGGGTCGAGCGGCATGGTCATGGGTTTCCGGCGGCATGTCGGGTCCACCTCGCGCGGGAGAGGGCGCATTTGATCTCGGTAGTTACCCGGACGGAGCCGGAACCATCCCTGCCGCTCACTCCGCAAGATCTGGTTCACTCGACCCAGTGAATTTTGGCTTCACTGGTTGACTTTTGGTCTTAGTGGTCTCTCAACGTGCCCTGCCCAAAGGGGTGTTGTGGACGTAGAGTCGCTGTGCTGCCCAAGTCCCCGGTGGCATCGCTTCTCGTGCGACTGTCGGACCAAGGAGGGTTGGCAGTGGGTACGCCGGTACGCACTCCGTCGGGCGGGCCGCCGCTGCTGACCGAGTGCGGGCTCATGGAGCCCGCTTTGGAGATGGAGTTCACCGCTCATTTCTCCCGTGCGGACGGGGAGTTGGCGGCGGAGGCGGCCGCTGTGGCGGTGACGCGCGTGATCGAGGCCCCGCTGTCGTTCCTCTCCCCGGTGCTCGACGCCGGCCGCGCCGCGAGCGGATGTCTGCTGGCGCGCAGCGGCGCCGACCTGTGCAGGATCGTCCTCACCGCGGACCCTGTGGGCATCACCGTGGCGGCCACCGATGACGTCAAGGTCTCGCTGGACACCGTCGACCAGGTCACCGCCAGGAACCTGCCGCTCCTGACCGTCGTCGACGGACTGAACGTGCACCACGGGCCGGACGGCCATGTGTGGGTCGTATGGCGGGGCTCCTGGCGGCGGACGGGCCCCACTCCGGAATCCGCCTCCCCGTCGGCCTCGCAATCCACCTCGGAACCCACCCCGGAAAGAGCCGCCCAGCCTTAATGCATATGATGTGCAAGTGCATAGCTACTGCATAAGAACGGCGACCTCCGACGACCTCGACGGCGCGCGGTCCGTGATGCTCGACACCGTCTACCGGGACTTCGGCACCGGATACGTACCGCACTGGCACCGCGACATCATCGGCCTCGACCACGCCTACCTCGTGCCCGCCCGGCACGCCCTGCTGGTCGCGGTCGACGAGCGGGACGGCACCGTGGCCGCGACGGCCGCGCTCGATTCCCGGGGCCCGGCGCATCCGCCGAACCCCCGTCACCTCGCCGAACGCTATACCTCCGGCGAGACCGCCCAGCTGCGCCGCGTCTACGTACGCCCCGAGCACCGGCGACGGGGCCTGGCCCGGCGCCTGGTCGACGCGCTGCTCGACTTCGCGGCCGCGGACGGCGGTTACCGGGCCGTCTACCTGCACACGGATCCGGCGGTGCCCGGTGCCGAGGCGTTCTGGCGCTCGCTGGGCAAGGTGGTCCACGACGAGCGCGCGGAGCCCGGCGGCGAGCAGGGGATCGTGCACTTCGAAGTTCCGCTGTCCTGAACCACTTCACCCTTCCGGGGCGCCCTTCCCCCTGCTCCGACGGGCGCCCCGCTCGCACCGCTCGTCGCACCGCAGCGGGCCGTCCCCAGCGGAGGGTCCTTTCCTCGCTGCGGACCTTCGCCGCTCTCTCGCCGCTGCTCCGGCTTCTCATCCTCACCCAACTCGCCTTCAACGTCGGCTTCTTCGCCGTGCTGCCCTTCCTCGCGGAGCACCTGGGTACGGCGATCGGCATGGCGGGCTGGCTGGTCGGACTGGTGCTGGGCCTGCGCACCTTCAGCCAGCAGGGGCTGTTCGTGGTGGGCGGCGCGCTGGCCGACCGGTACGGGGTCCGGCCGGTGGTGCTCGCGGGCTGCGTGCTGCGGATCGCGGGCTTCGGCTGGCTCGGCCACGCGGAGGCGAGCTGGACGGTCATCGGCGCCGTGCTCCTGATCGGCTTCGCCGCCGCGCTGTTCTCGCCCGCCGTCGAGTCGGAGGTGGCCCGGCAGGCGGTGTGCCGGGAGGAGGCGGGCGACGGCCCGCGTACCCATGTACTGGCTCTGTTCACCGTTGCGGGCCAGGCCGGGGCGTTCCTCGGCCCGCTCCTCGGCGCGCTGCTGCTGGCCGTGGACTTCCGCACGGTCTGCCTGGCCGGTGCCGGAGTCTTCGTACTCGTCCTGGCCGGACACGCGCGGCTGCTCCCGCAGCGCATCCCCGGCCGGGCCCATGTGAAGAGCCGCGGCGGTGTCCGCCGCCTGGTGCGCAACCGTCGCTTCCTGGCCCTGTGCGGTGCGTACGGCGCCTACCTGCTCGCGTACAACCAGCTCTACCAGCTCCTCCCCGTCGAAGTGGAGCGCACGGCGGGCTCGCAGGCGCCGCTGGCCTGGCTGTTCGCCCTCTCCTCGCTACTGGTCGTGACGGCCCAGTTGCCGGTCACGCGCTGGGCAGGAGACCGGCTCGACCTGCGCCGTTCCATGGTCGCGGGGCTGCTGCTCATCGCGGCGGGCCTCGCTGTCGTGGCCGCGGCCCGGCCCGCCGGGTGGACGGGAACGGTGGGGCTCCTTCCCGCGGCCGGCTACGTCGTCCTGCTCACCCTCGGCCAGATGCTCGTCGCGCCCGCCGCCCGCGCCTGGATACCCGACCTCGCCGACGACGGCAGGCTCGGCCTCTACACGGGCGCGCTGTCCTCGGTCTCAGGTCTCATCGTCCTCGCGGGCAGCGCGGTCACGGGGTCCCTCCTCGACGCCGGCCTCCCGCCGGCCGTGCCCTGGCTCGTCGTCGCCGCGATCCCCGTGGCGGCGGTCGCCCTGCTGCCCCGACGCCGCGCCGCGCCGAACCGAGCCCGCCCCGAGAGCAGTATGCCTTGACGAGAATATAACCACCAAGGCATATTGGTGGCATGTCCGACGCTTCCCTCTGGACCGCCCTCGCCGACCCGCACCGGCGGGCCATCGTCGCGTTCCTCCTGGAGCGGCCGCGGCCCGTCGGTGAGATCGTCGAGGCGTGCGGACTGAGCCAGCCGAGCACGTCGAAGCACCTGAAGGTGCTGCGGGACGCCGGCCTGGTGCGCGTGCGCCAGGACGCGCAGCGCAGGGTCTACGCCCTCGACCCGGCGCCGATCGCGGAGCTCGACGCGTGGCTGGCCCCGTACCGCAAGCTCTGGAACGCCGGCCTCGACGCGCTGGGCCGACGCCTGGACGAGACGGCGACCACGGCCACGGCGGCACCGACAACGGGGGAGTCGTCGGACGCAGGCAGCCAAGACCCCACCCCGAAGGACTGAGTCACCATGTCCACGGAACCCACCACCCCCACCGGTACGTACCTCACCCTCGACGACGGCCGCCCGGCCGTCCGCTTCAGCCGCACCTACGATCACCCGGTCGACCGCGTCTGGCAGTTCGTGACGGACACGGACGAACTGGCCCATTGGTTCCCGTCGCGCGCCGTGATCGAGCTGCGCGTCGGCGGCACGGTCCGGTTCAGCGACGATCCGAACCTGGAGGACTCGACGGGTCATGTCCTCGCCGTCGATCCGCCCCGGCACCTCTCCTTCGACTGGGGCGGTGATGAACTGCACTTCGATCTCGAGGAGTTGGACGAGAAGCGCACCCGCTTCACGCTCACCAACGTCCTCGTGGCCGAAAACACCGCCGCTCGCAACGGTGCCGGCTGGGAGGTGTGCCTCACCGCTCTGGACGCATGGGCCCGAGGTGAGCGGTTCGACGGCCCGCACGCCGGTGCCGACGCGCCCTGGCAGGAGATCTACGCCCGCTACGTCGAGGCCGGAGTCCCTTCAGGAGCCTCCGTTCCGGGGCTCGACTGACCGCTCACTGCATCTGCCGCCGCACCAGCTCGTGCAGCCGCCCGCCCGTGTCCGCGAGCAGCTGCGCGGGCGGGCCCTGCTGGGCGACCTTGCCGTCCTCCATCACGATGACGCGGTCCGCGTCCATGACCGTGGACAGGCGGTGCGCGATCATCACGCGCGTGGCGTTCAGGGCGCGGGTGCTCTCGATCACCGTGCGCTGGGTCTCGTTGTCCAGCGCGCTGGTCGCCTCGTCGAAGAAGAGGATGCGGGGGCGGCGTATCAGCGCCTGGGCGATCATCAGGCGCTGGCGCTGGCCGCCCGAGACCGCGCCGCTGCCGGAGACGATGGTGTGCAGGCCCATCGGCATGCGCTTGATGTCCTCGGCGAGACCGGCCATCTCGGCGGCGGCCATCGCCTCCTCCGGGGTGTACGGCTCGGTGCCGCAGATGACGTCCAGGATCGAGCCGGTGAACGGCTGCGCGTGCTGGAGTACGACACCGCACTGGCGGCGTACGGCCGACTGGTCGAGCGCCGCCAGGTCCTGGCCGTCGAACAGCACACTGCCCGAGACCGGCTTGTCGAAGCCGATGAGCAGCCGCAGCAGGGTGGACTTGCCGCAGCCGCTGGGGCCGACGATCGCCACGAACTCGCCCGGCCGGATCTCGAAGGACACGTCGTCGAGGACGAGCGGACCGTCGTCGGTGTAGCGGAAGGACAGCTTCTTCGCCTCGATGGCGCCGCGCAGTTCGGCGGGGCGGGTGCTCGCCACGCGGACCTCGGGTGTCGCGTCGAGAACCGGCTTGATCTCCTCGAACATCGGCAGCGCGGCGACCATCGAGACGAAGGAGCCCGTGAGCTGGGTGACCGAGGTCAGCAGCATGGTCATGGAGGTGTTGAACGTCAGAAAGGCGGCGGCCGAAAGGGATCCGCGCGCGGGGCCTGCCAGCAACATGAACATGATGAGCGAGCAGAGCGGCAGGTACACCGCGCCCAGCACCGTCGTGAGGTTCTTGATCCGGCCGACCCGCTGCTGGAGCTCACGGCTGCGGGCGAACTCGCCCGCCCAGGCCGCGTACGCGTAGTTCTCCGCTGCCGCGACCCGCAGCTTGGGCAGGCCTCGCAAGGTCTGGAAGGCCTGGTTGTTGAGCTTGTTGCTCAGCACGACAAGACGGCGCTGCCAGCGTATCTGCCACAGGCCGAGCCCGAGGAACACGGCGGCGATCACCACGAGCATGCCGATCGCGGCGAGCGCCATGGGGACGCTGTACCAGAAGAGGAGCACGAGATTCATCGCGCCGACCGTGCCCGACTGGACGATCACCGGGCCGACGCCCGCCATCATGCGGCGGATGCCGCTGATGCCCATGGCTGCACTGGCCAGTTCGCCGGTCGAGCGGGAGGTGAAGAACTTCGTCGGCAGCCGCAACAGCCGGTCCCACACGGCCGGTTGCAGCGTGGCCTCGATACGGCCCTCCAGCCGCAGCATGGTCAGGTTCTGCATCAGCATGAAGGCCGCCGACACGACACTGGCGATCACGATGGCCAGGCAGAACTGGACGATCAGGCTCTCCTGGGCCTTCGGCACGAACTCGCCCAGCACCTTGCCGGTGGCGATCGGCACCAGCGCGCCGAGCGCCACCGTCACCAGCCCGCTGACCGCGAGATTGCGCATGTCGCCGCCGGTGCCCCGGAGGCTGAACCGCAGCAGCCGCAGCGGGCTCAACGCGCGCTCGGGCAGCGGCCGGTAGAACATGACCGCGCGCGCCTCGAACTCCGCAGCGTTGGCCTTCTCGACGGGAGTCTCCCGGCCGCTCGACGGATGTACCGCCACGTATCCGCCGCGCCGCCACAGCAGCGCCGCCGGAGCGCCTGACGCGACCCGGTGCCCGACGAGCGGACCGATGTTGTCGCGCCACCAGCGCCCGTCGAGGCGCACGGCGCGCACGCGGACGCGGGAGGCGAGCGCGATCTGCTCCACCGGGTCGAGGCGGTCGCTCTCCGTGCCGCCCTGCCCGGGGTCGGCGAGCGTGATCCCGGCCGCGCGGGCGACGAGTTTGCAGGCGGCGTACGTGGCGTCGGCGTCCGCCGAGCCCGAACGCGACCCCGAGGTTTTGGACATGGAGGCGATGAGCGTTTGGTCGGCCTGGGCGCGGACCGCCTCACCGGCCTTGATGCCCGCGGCCGTACGGTTCTCGTGGGTGCGCTCCAGTTGCTCTATCCAGCGGTCGAGCGTGGCGAGCAGCCGGTACTGCTGGTCGACCAGGGCCTGCCACATCGCCGGGTCGACCAACAGGTCGGCGGCGGCCTCGGCGCCGTACATGGAGCCGTACTGCACGCTGCCCGGCGGCACCTGCATCCACAGGATGTCTTCGTCGGTCAGCACGGCGTCGCGCTCGGTGGCGAGGGGCGCCTCGAACAGGATGGCCAGTCCGCGGCCGACGCCGAGCGAGAGGGCGTACTCCAGGGGGCTCGTGGCGGGCGGTACGTGCTGGGGGTTGCCGTACTCGTCGTACGTCCAGGTCTCGGTCTGCGGGGGCTGGTACAGCTCGCGCAGCGCGATGCGGCGCAGTACGCACTCGCGCAGCGGCCTGCCGACCAGGGTGTGCTGGGGTCCCGCGACCGGGCCGAGCAGCAGGGAGCCCGCTTCGAGGCGGCCGAGGTGATGCCAGTGGCCCTGCTGGGCCGCGTCGACGGCGAACAGGTCCATGGCGCCGGACACGACGAGCCACAGCACGTGCGGGCCTTCGAGGTCCAGTCGGGTGAGGCCGGAGCCGTCGACCGGGGTGCCCATGCCGCCGAGCGCGGCGAGGACGTAGTCGCCCTCGGTGACGGGTTGGGTGACGGGTTGTTCGTACGGGGACGTCATCTCATCGCTCCCTGACCAGCTCGGCGTACGCGCCGCCGGCCGCCACCAGGGCGTCGTGACGCCCGCGTTCCACGATCGTGCCGTGCTGGAGCACCACGATCTCGTCGCTGTCCCGCACGGTGCTGAGCCGGTGCGCGATCACCACGCAGGCGCAGCCGCGCTTGCGGAGGTTGTCGATGACGGTCTGCTCGGTCTCCGCGTCCAGGGCGCTCGTCACCTCGTCGAGCACCAGGATGCTGGGCCTGCGCACCAACGCCCGTGCGATTTCCAGGCGTTGACGCTGGCCGCCGGAGAAGTTGCGTCCGTCCTGCTCGACGCGGCTCTGGATGCCGCCCGGGCGGCGCGTGACCACGTCGTACAGGGCCGCGTCCTCCAGCGCCGCGATCACCGCGTCGTCCGGGACCGACGGGTCCCACAGCGCGATGTTGTCGCGGACCGTCCCCTCGAAGAGGAACACGTCCTGGTCGACGAAGGAGACGGAGGCCGCGAGCGCGCCCCGGGGGATGTCGTCCAGACGCTGCCCGTCGATACGGATCACGCCCTCCCAGGGTGCGTAGAGCCCCGAAATCAGCCTGGACACCGTCGACTTGCCGCTTCCGGAGCCGCCGACCAGCGCGACCTGCTGGCCGGGGCCGACCGTCAGCGAGAAACCGGACAACAGCGGCTTGTCGAGGGGGCTGTAGCCGAACGTGATGTTCTCCAGCTCCACATGGCCGTGCAGCCTGCGGGTGCTGTCGGCCCCGCCGCGGCGCGCATAGATCGGGTCGGCCTCGAAGTTCTCGACGTCCTTGAGACGCGCCACGTCGGCCGCGAAGTCCTGGATGCGGCCCGCGACACCGTTGAGCCGGGTGATCGGCGCGGTGAAGCGGGTCACCAGCGCCTGGAACGCGACGAGCAGGCCGACGGATATGCCGCCTTCCACGGCCCGCATACCGCCGATCCACAGGATCAGCGCACTGTTGACGGACGCGAGTGTCGGCGCGACCACACCCAGCCAGGCACTTGGCACACCGAGGCGCTGCTGCTCCTCCAGCGTGGTCGCGTGCTGCCCGGCCCACTTGCGGAAGTAGCCCTCCTCGCCGCCCGTCGCCTTCATCGTCTCGATCAACTGCAGCCCGGTGTACGCCGTGTTGGTCAGCCGCGCGCTGTCCGCCCGCAGCTTCGCCGTACGCGTGGCCCGAAGCCGGATCACCACGCGCATCGCCACGATGTTGAGCAGCGCGACGCCGATGCCCACCGCCGTGAGCTGCGGGTCGTACGTGTAGAGCAGCACGGCGTACAGGACCACGACGACCGCGTCCACGCCGGCCGCCGCGAGGTCCCGGGCCAGGGTCTCGGCCACCGCGTCGTTGGACTGGAGCCGCTGCACCAGGTCGGCCGGACTGCGCTGGGCGAAGAAGGTGACCGGCAGGCGCAGCAGATGGCGCAGGAACTTCGCGCTGCTGAGCGTGGACGAGATGATGCGGCCGCGCAGCAGGTTCGCCTGCTGCAGCCAGGTCAGCACGACCGTCAGCAGCACTGTCGCGCCCATCGACGCGAACAGCACCCCGAGCAGCGAGGTCTGCCCGCCGATCAGGAACATGTCGATGTACTGCCGGCTGAGCGCGGGCACCGCGGCGCCGACCGCGACCAGCAGCAGGCTCGCCAGGACCGCCGCCGGCATGGTGCCCGAGGTGCCGCGCAGCCGGGCCGGCATGGCCCCCATGACGCCTGGCTTGCGGCCGCCCTTCTTGAAGTCCGGACCCGGCTCCATGACCAGCACGACACCGGTGAAGCTCGTGTCGAAGTCCTCCATGGGGACGAACCGGCGGCCCTTGCCGGGGTCGTTGATGTGCACCCCGCGTCGGCCGAAGCGGCGCCCCATGCCGTCGTAGACGACGTAGTGGTTGAACTCCCAGAACAGGATCGCGGGCGCCTTCACCTCGGCGAGCGCGGTCGTGTCCATCTGCATGCCCTTGGCCGTGAGGCCGTAACTCCGCGCCGCCTTCAGCAGGTTGCTGGCCCGCGAGCCGTCACGCGAGACACCGCAGGCGATGCGCAGCTCCTCCAGCGGGATGTGCCGGCCGTAGTGGCCGAGCACCATCGCGAGCGAGGCGGCGCCGCACTCCACGGCCTCCATCTGCAGGACGGTGGGCGTACGGACGGTCCTGCGCCGGCCCTTGGGGACCGTACGCTTCGGCGGCGCGGCCCGGCGCCTGCCCCGTACGGGCGGCGGCAGTTGGGATCCCGAGGTGCCCGAGGTGCTCACGGTGGCCGAGGTGCCCGCCTGTTCCTGGGGTGCGGTCACGGGAGCAGCCAATCGATCGGACGCTGATCGGCCAGGCGGATCGAACCGTCGGCCACGGTCATGGAGTCGAGCCGGAACGGCGGGCCCTCGGCCGACGACCACTTGTAGCCGGACTCCGTGCCGGACGAACGGTCGAGGCGGACGAGGACGGCCACCGGCCTGCCCTTCTTCGTGAACTGTTCGCCGAGCTGGCTGTCGCCGAGGAAGGCGGCGATCTGCTGCTCGCTCTGGGCGGCCCGGTCGACCGACTTCACATGGCCGCGCAGCACCCCGTACTGCTGGGTCGGCGCCGACTGGACGGTGAGGTCCACGGCCGCGTTCGAGGGAATGGAGGCGGCGTTCTCGGCGGGCACGTACACCGTCGCGTACAGCGGATCGTCGGCGCCGGCGACCTTCTCCACGGCGGCGACGTTCGCGCCGGTGGTGATGATCGCGCCGATCGTGGCGGCCAGGCCGGTGATCCGGCCGGCAGCGACGCTGCGGACGACTGTTTCGCCCTTTTCCGTACGGACCTTGAGCACGGGAGCGTTCGCGGCGATCCGCCGGCCCTGCTTGGCGAGGACCGCGGTGACCTGGCCGGCGACGGGACTCTGCAGGAGGTAACTGCCCTGTCCGTGCGTGAGGATGGCGGGCGCGCTCACCGTGGACGCCACGGAACCCGTCACGGCCCAGACCGACGCGGCCGCCATGACGACCACCGTCACGGACAGCACGAGCCAGCCCTGGGGGCGGGCGAAGCGCACCGGCAGGTCGAGCTCTTCCGGTGACTGCAGCTTGGCGAGGGCCTGTTGGCGGAACTGCACGGGACTTCCCTCACCTGCGACTGATGAGCGGCTCAGGGGCGAGCCGACTGATTCACGGCATCCGGATGACGTGACCCGTGGGACAGCATCCGGTTTGCGGCACCCGAGAGTCCCGGAACCGGGAAGCGGTTCCGGGACTCAAGGCGAACTATGCGATCACAGAAGTGATCAGAGGCCGGAGACCAGGCCGCTGACCGCGCCGGTGTTCAGGCCGGTCGCGCCCTCAACGGTGCCGACGACCGCGCCGACGAGCGGGGTGACACCCGGGGCGACCTGGTCCAGCAGACCGGTGACGGTGCCAACGGCGTTGACCGAAAGGCCGCCGGAGACGTTGTCGAGCTCGGCGTCGGAGATCTCGACGGTCTGGACCTGGGGGGTGGAGTTCATGATGGAACTTCCCTTCCTATTGGTATTCACAAGGGGGGAGCGGCCCCCTCTGGGGGACAGATGGTCGGCCGCGACCGCGAGCGTCCGGAACCCGGAAACGAGAACCGTCGACGACCCCCGCGGTGCAAAGGATCAAAGCACGGTGCCGTGGCAGGCATCCAATCAACGGCCTATGTGATCAGGGCATTTGAGCCCCGGAACGACCTATCCGTGCAGGCGTGCTCACGCCTCGGTGCCGACTTCTTCACATGGCCCCTGGGTGATTCACATTCCGGCGGTGGGGGACGCGGTCCCGAATCGGGCACTCCTCGCAAAGGCGCGGCACGCGACGGATCGCTGTGCAGATTCGTCGCGTGCCGTGACCCGGGTGCGTATTCGATGTGCAGATTTCCTGAAGCCAGGATTCCGCTCCATCGCACGAACGGGCTGTTACCAGGTGGTAGCGGAGTGCAAAGAGGTGGCCTGTGTTACCGGAGTGGCGTCAATCCGGCGCCTTCTCGAGGAGCCGTCAGGCCAGCTTCTTGAGGAGTTCGGTGGCGAGCGGGGCGGAGGAAGCGGGGTTCTGGCCGGTGACGAGGTTGCGGTCGACGACCACGTACGGCGCCCAGGGCTCGCCCTCCTGGAAGTCGGTGCCGATCTCCACCAGGCGGTCCTGGAGCAGCCACCTGGCCTTGTCGGCGAGCCCGGCCTGCGTCTCCTCGGTGTTGGTGAAGCCGGTCAGGCGGTAGCCCGCGAAGGCGTTGTCGCCGTTCCCCTTGGTGGCGGCCAGCAGCGCGGCCGGGCCGTGACAGACCACACCGAGCGGCTTGCCGGACTCCAGGGCGAGGGTGAGGAGCCTGCCCGAGTCGGCGTTGACCGCGAGGTCCTCCATGGGGCCGTGGCCGCCGGGGTAGAAGACGGCCGCGTACTCGTCGAGGTCCACGTCCTCGACCCGGATCGGATGCCGCAGCTCGGTGAGGGAGGCGAGGGTGGCGGCGACCTTGTCGGCGCCGTCCTGGCCGCCGTTGACCTCGGCGGCCAGGCTGCCCCTGTCCACGGTCGGCGCGACGCCGCCCGGGGTGGCCACGACGATCTCGTGGCCCGCGGCCTTGAAGGCCTCGTACGGGGCGACGACCTCCTCCGCCCAGAAGCCGGTCGGGTGCTTGGTGCCGTCGGTGAGAGTCCAGAAGTCGACACCGGTCACTACGAAGAGAATCTTTGACATGCCTCGAAGGTAGGCCGATGGTGCATCCAGATCCAATAGGGGATCCATTGGGGGTCATCGGATTCTCGATGGCATCACGGGAATAGACCCGAATGGCGCCTTTCGGCCCGCCCGAATGGATTCCGGACTTTCCGGACTTCTGGATTTCGGACGTTCAGGACTCCGAGCCCCCGGACGTCGGGGACTTCGAGCCCCCGGACGTTGAGGTCTTCGGGACCCCGAACAGCGAGGCCTTCAGCCGAGCAGCGCGTACACCGTGCTCGCGCGGGCCGCGATCTCCTCCGTGCCCTCGGCGGTCATCGTGATGTCGGCGAACGCCATACGCCGGCCGAGTTTGGTGACGACCGCGTCGATCAGGACGTCCGAGTCCGTGACCGCGCGCTGGAACGCGGTGGACTGCTGGACCGTGGTCATCGGCCCGTACGAGCCGCGAGCCACCGACACCGCGATCACTGTCGCCGTGTCCGCCGCGGCCATCAGCGCCTGACCGGACAAGGAACCGCCCTCGCGCGCGAGCAGCCCGGACCAGGGCAGCCGCAACACCGCACGGTGCGCTCCCAACGATTCGACGGACAGGCCGAGTTCGATCACCCAGGGGGCGAAGTTGTCCGCGAGGATCTTGTCCGCATCGGCGGTGGTCAGCGTCATGCGGCCATTGTTCCCCGCCGTCGGCGGGCGGATGCCGTGCACACGGATTCGCGCTTTCGCAAAGGAAGTTGGGAAACCACGTTGAACGCCACACCTGGCGCATCCGTACCAACAGCCATCCAGGCGCCCGCAGTCAGCTGCCGAACGGCGGCTCGGACCCCGTCCCCAGGAGGTCAGGAAGTTGAGTCACAAGCGGATACCGAAGCGCAAGGCCGTCATAGCCGCAGGCAGCGTGGTGGCGCTCGGAGCAGCGGCACTGATCCTGCCGAACGCGATGGCGTCCCAGACCGACGCGACGGAAGGCGCCGCCCCCAGAACGATGCAGGCCGCGGACGCGTCGGACCTCGCCTCGCAACTGTCCGAACAGCTCGGTGAAGCCTTTGCCGGTGCGTACTACGACTCGGACAAGCAGCAGCTCATCATCAACGTCGTGGGCGACAACAACAACATCGTCCTCCAGGCGGAGCAGGCGGGCGCGGTCGTTCGTGAGGTCGCCAACAGCACCACCGAACTCAAGTCGGCCTCGCAGACGCTGAAGTCCGAGGCGACCATTCCCGGCACCTCGTGGGCCGTCGACCCCAGGACGAACAAGATCCAGGTCACCGCCGACAGCACCGTCACGGGTGCCAACTGGGACCAGCTGGAGTCGACCGTCCAGAGCCTCGGCACGGGCATGGCGACCATCAAGAAGTCCGCCGGTGAGTTCAAGACGTTCGCCGAGGGCGGCGACGCCATCTTCGGCGGCGGATCACGCTGCTCGCTCGGCTTCAACGTCGTCGCCGACGACGGCAGCCCGGGCTTCCTGACCGCGGGTCACTGCGGTGTCGCCGCCGCCGAGTGGTCGGACTCGGAGGCGGGCGCGCCGATCGGCACGGTCGAGACGGCCACGTTCCCCGGCGACGGCGACTTCGCGCTCGTCAAGTACGACGACCCGGCGACCGAGGCACCCAGCACGGTGAACACCGGCCAGCAGAGCGTGGAGATCACGCAGGCCGCGGAGGCCGCCGTCGGCCAAGAGGTCATCCGGATGGGCAGCACCACCGGCCTGTTCGACGGCCAGGTCACGGGCCTCGACGCCACCGTGAACTACCCGGAGGGCACGGTCACCGGCCTCATCCAGACCAACGTCTGCGCGGAGCCCGGCGACAGCGGCGGCTCCCTGTTCACCGCGGACGGCAGCGCGATCGGCCTGACCTCGGGCGGCAGCGGCGACTGCACCGTCGGCGGCGAGACCTTCTTCCAGCCGGTGACCACCGCGCTGGCGGCGGTCGGCGCGCAGATCGGTGCGGGGGGCGCCGCCGGTGGAGCTGGTGCCGGTGAGGACGCCGGTGCTGGTGAAGAAGCCGGAGCTGGCGAGGAGGCCGGTGCTGGTGAGGAAGCCGGTGCTGGTGAAGAAGCCGGAGTAGGCGAGGAAGCCGGTGTCGGTGAAGAGGCGGGCGTCGGTGAGCAGGCCGATGACGGTGTAGTGGGCGACGGCTCGGGACTGACGGACGACCAGTGATCTGACCGTACGCCAGTAACGACCGTGGAAGCGCGGCTCGGTCCTCCGGCGGGAGGACCGGGCCGTTCCGCGTTGTGGTGGGGGAATTGGGCCGGTGTGTCTTCTGCGGGGGCGTGGGGGCTGGTCGCGCAGTTCCCCGCGCCCCTTAGGGGCCCGGCCCCGGGCCCTGCCGGCGCCCCTGCCCCGCCCTTTACGGAGCCCGTCAGATGTCCCGCGTGCGAAGCAGCAGCAGCGCCACGTCGTCGACCCGCTCCTCGGCCGTTCCGCTGTGCTGTACGAGGCTGTCGGCCAGCTCGTCCAGTGGCCGGTCGCCGATCTCGGTGAGCCGCTCCGCGAGCCCGGCCAGCGCGTCCTCGATGTCGATTCCGGGGGACTCGATCAACCCATCGGTGTAGAGGACGAGCAGCGAGCCGGGGGCGAGCGCGACGTCGGTCGTGGGGTAGGTGGCGGCCGCGTCGATGCCGAGCAGCGGTCCGCCCGCCAGGTCGAGCACCCGCACCTTCCCGTCCGGCCGTTTCAGCAGGGGCGGCGGATGTCCCGCACGGGCCATCACGACCTTGCCGTGTGCCGGGTCCAGACGCAGATAGATGCAGCTCACGAAGAGCTCGGAGCCCAGGTCGATCAGCAGCCGGTTGGTGCTGCGCATGACCTCCCCGGGCAGCTGGCCGACGGTCGTGTACGCCCGTACGGCGGTACGGATCTGCCCCATGAGCCCGGCCGCGGTGACGTTGTGGCCCTGTACGTCGCCGATCACCGCCGCGGCCTCCCCGGACGTCGGCACCAGGTCGTAGAAGTCGCCGCCGATCTCCATGCCCCGGGTGGCGGGCAGATAGCGGGCGGCCGCCTCGATGCCGGGCAGCGACGGCAGGGAGTGCGGCAGCAGGGCGGCTTGCAGACCGTGCGCCAGCTGGTGCTTGGCGTCGTACAGGCGGGCCCGCTCCAGGGCCTGCGCGATCAGACCGCTGAGGCTGGTCAGTACGGCGCGCTCGTCGGCCGGGAAGGGATGCGGTTCGGCGTACGCGAGGACGCAGGTGCCCACCGGCCGCCCGGACGCGATGAGCGGCAGATACGCCCAGGCCGCCATGGGGTCGGGCGTGGCGTCCCGGGCCGGGTAGAGGTGCTCCAGCTGGCGTCGGGATTCGAAGAAGGCGGGCACACCGGTGATCAGCGCGTGCGCGCCGGGCGTCTGCTCGGTGAGCGGCATCCCGTCGAACCGCTCCACGACGTGCGGATCGGGATAGCCGTGATGCCCGAGGACGTGCAACCGGCCGGCCTGCGAGCCGAGGATCACCAGCGCCTGGCTGCCGACAGCGGGCGCGATCTCGTCCGCGACCAGCTGCACCACGTCCTGCACCCCCACCGCCTCGGTGAGCGCGCCGGCCAGGCTCAGCACCTGCGAGATGGTGACCAGGCGCGTGCCGGTGTCCCCGTGCTGCAGCCCCCCACCGCCCGCCCGCGCGACGGCCCGGGCCCGGGTGATGCGCACGGTCAGCCCGCTCGTACTCGGATAGAGCCGGAACGACAGCCAGTCCGCGGGCGGGCGGAGCGCCACGAACGACGTTTCCTGCTGGCCGAACAGCGCGGCACGGTAGCGGTCCTCGTAGACCGGGTCGTTGAGCCATGGCACGGACGCCCACAGCTGCGTACCGAGCAGACCGCTGACCGGCAGACCGAGCAGCTCGGCCGCCGTCGCGTTGGCGAAGGTGACCCGGCCCCGCAGATCCAGCGCGCACAGCCCGTACGGCAGCCGCGCCACCATCCGCGCGGCCTCCACCGTGCCCAGCGTTCCCGCCACGGTCGCCGCCGACGCCGGAGCGAGCAGATCGGGCTCGGGGCGGATCGGGTGGCCCTCCTCGACGGCCCGCTCCAGCCGTATCGCGAGCCGGTCGCAGGCAGCACTGAGATGGTCCCGCTCCCGGTCGGACAGCTCGGTCGGACGAGTGCCGGGCCAGGTCACGAAGATCGCCCCGTACGTGGCCCAGTCGGTCGCCACCGGCATCGCGGCCAGCGCGAAGGGGTACGGCAGGACCACGGAGATCCGCGGATAGTGGCGGGCCATCTCCTCCTCGCCGGGGATCCACACGAGCCGCCGGTCGCGTGCCGCCTCCGCCACCGGGACCGGCGCACTCAGCCCCACCCGCTCCCAGGGCGCGGCGAACGCCCTGGGCAGCCCCGCCATCACCGCCATCTCCAGCACCTGCTCACCGGGAGTCAGCAGGTACACCGCGCCCGAGTGCGCGTGCACGTCGTCCATGAGCGCGGCCAGCGTGAGCGACAGCAACGGCCGGCCGACCGGCGCGGGGGCGGGATCCGGCCCCGGCCCGGACGCATGCCAGTCCGACACGCCGACCACCTCCTCCCTCGGACGCGCGAAGGAGTCCAGGCAACAAGGCTCCCTCCCGGGGGCGGTTCCCGCACGGCGAGGGGACACGACATCGCACACACGCTCGCCCGAACGGTCACAGGGGCTGCGCGAGAGTCCCGGAAGCGCTGTAATTGCGGACGTGGTCAGTGAGGGCGCTGCGGGACGCAGAACGAGAACGCTGCGTGCCGAACTTGCCCTGAAAGCGCTCCACGCGGACCTCGGCTCACGCGAACGGCTACGGAGCGTGCTCGAGTACGTGCTCGTCTACAGCGGTGCGACGATCGCCACCGGGTACGCCACGGGAGACCGCGGTGACCAGCTGTGCCTGATCGAGTCGGCGGGCGTACCCCGGATCCTGTACGGGCTGCGGGACAGCTACCCGCTCACCGGCGACTCGCCCGCGGCGGACGCCTACCGTCGCGGGCAGTCCCTGTGGCTCGGCCCCGAGGAACTCGCCGTGAGCAGCCCCGGCGCCCGGCGGATGCCGGCCGGGGACTTCTGGCTGGCCGCCCTGCCGCTGCCGGTGGATCCGCCGGGCGGCGGCTGTCTGCTCGCCGCGACCGAGAGCCCGGGCGGCTTCGACACCGAGGACCGCGCGTGCCTGGAACTGCTCGCCGAGGCCATCGCCTTCCCGCCCTCGACCGGGCCGGCCGACACGGACGAACTGCCCAGCAGCTCCTTCAGCCTGGCCATGGACTCGGGGCGGGTCGAGGTCGACGACGAGATGCTGGAGCTGTTCGGGCTCGACCGCGACGACTTCGACGGCAAGGTCGAGACGCTGCTGAGGATGACCGTGCCGGAGGACCTGCCCGCGCTGATGTCCGTGGTGGAGGCGGACCACATGTCCATCGGCGACCGGGAGCTGGAGTTCCGCATCCTCCAGCCCTCCGGCGAGCAGCGGTGGCTCAGGCTGCGCGGGCACTTGCTGCCCGCGGCCGACGGGCGCCCGTCCCGGCTGGTGGGCACCGTCGCGGACGCCTCCAAGCTGCGGTCCGGCGTCAACGAGGTGGCCCGCGTCCAGCGTCTCGCCGCAGCCCTCGCCACCGCGGGCACCGTCCGTGACGTCAGCCAGGCCGTCGTCACCGCCCTGCGCCGGCCCCTGATGGCCGACCGGATCGCCCTCGCCGAGCTGGAGGGCGACCGGCTCGTCGTGACCGTCCTGGATCCGCCGGAGCCGGAGGCCTGGCCCGAGGTGTGGCGCACCGAGTGGCGCTCGGAGTGGCCCGACGCGCCCGTGCGCAGCATGCCGACCCTGGCGGCCGCCCTGCGCGACGGGCGCGCGGCGATCTGGCCCGCCGGCACCCCGCTGGAACCCACCCTCGCCGACGTCGGCCCCGGCGGCCTCGCCGTCCTGCCGCTGCCGGCCGGCGGCCGCATGGCAGGCGCCTGCCTGATCGGCTGGGACGCCCCGCATGACTTCGGCCCCGACGAGCGCGCCCTGCTCACCGCCTCCGCCGGCCTCGCGGGCCAGGCCCTGATGCGCGCGCACGCCTTCGACGCCGAACACGAACTCGTCGGCATGCTCCAGCGCACCCTGCTCCCGCGCCGGCTGCCAACCCTGCCCGGCGCGGTCGCCGTCGCCCGCTATCTGCCCACCACGGAGGGCCTGGAGGTCGGCGGCGACTGGTACGACGTGATCCCCTTGCCCGACAACCACGTCGCCCTCGTCATCGGCGACGTCCAGGGGCACAACGCCCAGGCCGCCACCGTCATGGGCCAGATGCGCACCGCGCTGCGCGCGTACGCCGTCGAGGGCCACCCGCCGGACGTGGTGGTCTCCCGCGCCAACCGGCTGCTCATGGACATGGGGACCGACCTCTTCGCCACCTGCTGCTACGTCGACGTCGACATGGCGGAGGGCACCGCCTGGTGCGTACGCGCCGGACATCTGCCCCCCGTCCTGCGCCACCCGGACGGCACCACCGAGATCGTGATCACGGAGGGCGGACCGCCGCTCGGCGTCATCACGCAGGCCGACTTCCCGATGAGTCCGCTGCCGCTGCGGCCGGGCACGGTCCTGGCCCTCACCACGGACGGCCTGGTCGAGTCGTCCGAACTCGACCTGGAGGACGGGATGAACCGGTTGGCCGACGAGCTGGCCGCCGGCGACCCGGCCCACCTCGGACCCATCGCCGACACCCTGCTGACCTTCGCCAACCGCAGCGACGACGTGGCCCTGCTCCTCATGCGCTACGACGGCCTGGACGTGCGGCCGCTGCGCGAGACCTGGACGGTGTGGCGGGTACCCCAGGCCGTCGGGCATGCCCGACGCTTCACCAAGCGCACCCTGCGCGTCTGGGGCGTGACGGAGGAGTCCGACGCCATCCTCCTGATCGTCTCCGAACTGGTCACCAACGCCCTCGTGCACACCGACGGCCAAGTCCGGTTCGACCTCACGCTCATCAACGACCGCCTGCGTGTCGCGGTCGCCGACGCCTCACCGCGGTCGCCCATCAAGCCCACCAGTATCGGCTGGGAGGCCACCGGGGGCCGCGGCATCCTCCTCGTCGAGGCCTTGTCGGCGGCCTGGGGAACGGTCCCGGTCAGTGGCGGCAAACAGGTGTGGGCCGAGATCGTCCTGACCGAACCCAGACCGCGACCGGTCTAGGCTGACAGGTGTGCGTCTTCTGCTGATGTCCGACACCCACGTCCCCAAGCGCGCCAAGGAATTCCCCGCGCCGCTCCTCGCCGAACTCCCGCGCGCGGACGTCGTGATCCACGCCGGTGACTGGGTGGACGTCGCCACGCTCGACCTCCTGGAGAGCCGGTCGAAGCGTGTCATCGGTGTGTACGGCAACAACGACGGCCCCGCGCTCAGAGCCCGCCTCCCCGAGGTCGCCCATGTCGAACTGGACGGCCTGCGCTTCGGAGTCGTCCACGAGACCGGCCCCGCCCAGGGCCGCGAACCCCGCTGCGCCGCACGCTTCCCCGACCTCGACGTCCTGGTCTTCGGCCACAGCCACATCCCCTGGGACACCACGGCACCGACCGGCCTGCGCCTCCTCAACCCGGGCTCACCCACCGACCGCCGACACCAGCCGCACTGCACGTACATGACCGCGAGCGTGACGGACAGCGAACTGACCGACGTACAGCTGCACCGGCTGCCGCCCCGGGGATGACGTACACCCGCGGCGGCCTCCGTCACATCGACGCGGTCATCGCCCACTTCAGTGGCGGCGGCGCCTGAGCCGCAGCACGATCAGCGCCGCGACGACGGCCCCCGCCGCGGCGGCCAGAGCGCGCCTGGCGACCGACGGACCCGCCGTGCGCAGGAGATCGATCGGTTCGGCGGGCGCGGGTGTGGTGACCGTCGGCTCGCTGACGCCGGGTTCGGTCCGATGGAGCCGCTCGGACAGACACGCGGCGAACTGCCCGACCAGCTTGTCGCCCACCTCGGCCAGCACGCCGCGCCCGAACTGGGCGGGACGCCCGGTCACCGTCAGATCCGTGCGCACCGACACCGCCGTCCCGCCGTCCTGTCCGGTGAGCGTGCCCGTGACGGTGGCTCGCGCCGTGCCCTGGCCACGGGTCTCCTTGCCGCCGGCGATGAGCACCATCCGGTGCGCGGACTCGTCCTGCTCCTCGAAGACGGCGGTACCCCGGTACGTCACGGTGATCGGACCGACCCGGACCTTCACCGAACCCGTCACGGTCTTGCCGTCGTAGTCCTCCACCGTCGCACCGGGCATGCACGGGGCGATCCGTTCGATGTCCAGGAGCATCGGCCACGCCTCCTGAACCGGGGCGGGGACGGTGAACTCGTGGTGCAGTTCCATCTGTTCCTCCTCGTCATTGTTCCCGCGCTCGTCATCGTTCCCGTGGGTGGATCGCCCCGGCCGTCGCCGTCAGCGGAGCGCCGCTGCCGCCCCATCGCAGCGCGACGATCTCGGCGGCGACGGACACGGCCACCTCCTCGGGCGTACGCGCCCCGAGGTCGAGGCCGACCGGCGAACGCAGCCGAGCCAGCTCGGGCGCACCGAGCCCGGCGTCCCGCAGCCGTTTCATCCGCTCGTCGTGCGTACGACGGCTACCCATCGCTCCGATGTACGCGGCCGGGCGGCGCAGCGCCTCCTCCAGGAGCGGGACGTCGAACTTCGGGTCATGGGTGAGGACGCAGATCACCGTACGCTCGTCGGTGGCGGTGTCGTGCAGATAGCGGTGCGGCCACTCGACGACGACCTCCACGCCCTCCGGGAAGCGTTTCGGGGTGGCGAACACGGGGCGCGCGTCGCACACGGTGACCCGGTAGCCGAGGAAGGCGCCGATCCGGGCCACCGCCGCCGCGTAGTCGATCGCGCCGAAGACCAGCATGCGCGGCGGGGGAGCGAAGGAGTGCAGGAAGACCGTCACGGCGTCCTCGCGCCGCTCGCCGCGCGGACCGTAGTGCCGCTGTCCCGTGGCGCCCAGGGCCAGTTCGCCCCGCGCGTCGGCGGTCACCGCGACGTCCAGGCCCGTCGTGCCGAGCGTGCCGGAGACCTCGTCCGCCCAGACGGCGAGCGTCGCGCCGCGCGGCGCCGGGCCGTCGATCACCGTCGCCACGGTCACCGGCCGGCCGGCCGCCACCGACTCCGCGACCGCCCCGAAGGACGGATCGAGAGCGGGCGTGACCGGCCGTACGAGGAGGGTGATCTCCCCGCCGCAGGTGAGCCCGACGGCGAACGCGTCCTCGTCGCTGTACCCGAAGGTCTCCAGGCGGGGCTCGCCGGACTCCACCACTTCCCGGGCAAGTTCGAAGACCGCGCCCTCGACACAACCGCCGGACACGCTGCCCACGACCTCGTCGCCCGGCCCGACCGCCATGGCCGCACCCGGATCCCGCGGCGCGCTCCGGCTGACGGCGACGACCGTGGCGAGACCGAAGGGGGAGCCGGCCGCGTACCACTGGCTGAGCGCGGGGAGGATGTCACGCATCGCTTGTTCCTTTCACCGGCATTACCGGCATTACCGTCACTGCCGCTGCTACCGGCATCACCGGCATTACCGTCACTGCCGCTGCTACCGGCATCACCGGCATTACCGTCACTGCCGCTGCCACCGGAACCACCGTCACCGTCGCTGTCGCCGCTGTCCGGCCCTGGCTGGGCGCCGGGGGAGTCTCACGCACCCGCCGTTTCATGGTCGGCTCCTCTCACCACCGCCGCCAGACGTTCCAGCGCGGCCAGGCTGTGCCCCTCGACGAACGCGTCCACGCTCGGCAGCGCCGCCGCCATCCCGGCGGCCAGGGGCGCGTAACCGGGACGGGCCTTGCGCGGATTGGCCCAGATCACCCGGTGCGCCAGCCGGTGCAGACGCCGCATCTGGGCCGCGAGCAGCTCCGGATCGCCGCGCTCCCAGCCGTCCGACAGCACGACGACCACCGCGCCGCGCGCCATGCCGCGCTGCCCCCAGCGGTCGAGGAAGGCACGCAGCAGCTCGCCGAGCCGGGTGCCGCCGCGCCAGTCCGGTACGGCCGCCGCGACCGCGGCCAGCGCCGTGTCGGGGTCGCGGTGCGTCAGCTCGCGGGTCACCCGGGTCAGCCGCGTACCGATGGTGAACACCTCCGTACGCACCCGGGTACCCCGCGCGGCGGCGTGCGTCGCGGCGTGCGCGAAGCGCAGCAGCGCGTCCGCGTACGCCGCCATCGAACCGCTCACATCCACCAGCAGCACCACCCGCCGCGGCCGCTCGGCCCGCGCCCGCGACCGCGGCAGCACGGGTTCGCCGCCCCGCCGCAGCATCTCCCGTACGGTGCGCCGCGGATCGACGACCCCGCGCCGGGCCGGCCGCAGCCGTGCGGTACGCCGGGGCTCGCCGCGCAACGCGAACGCGGCTAGCAGGCGCCGCAGTTGGCCCCGCTCGGCCTCGCTGAGCCCGGCGAAGTCACGGTGCCGCAGCACTTCGGCGGAACTCGCGAGGACGGCCGTGGGCACGGCGTCCCGCTCACCCTCGACCCGCGTACGGGGAGCGGGCCCCGCATCCCGTACGACCGCCCGGAGCCGCGGCGGGGGAGCGGCGCGGGCCGCCCACCGCTCGGACCGCGCGCCCCCGAAGTACGCGGCGAACACCCGGTCGTACCGCTCCAGATCGTCCCGGCACCCGCACAACGTGAGCCGACCCGACCAGTACATGTCGGACCGCGCCGCGGGCCGCAGCACGTCGAGCGCTCCGAGGAAGGCCTGTACGCGGTCGGGTCCTGCGTCGACCCCGGCGGCGCGCAGGGCGCGGGCGAAGCCGACCAGGACGGCGGGCGCGTCGACCTCGACCGATCCGGGCCGGCCCTCGCCGCCGACAGCGCGCTCCATCCGCCTCACCCCTTGTCTCCCGACCGTGCTCATCTCCCGAGCAGGCTCATCTGCTGAGCAGCGCGGCCAGATCGAGCCCGCGGGCCCTCTCCACGTCCTCCCGGTACTTCAGCACCGAGCCGAGCGTCGCCACCGCCAGCTCCGCGTCGACCTCCGTCGCTCCCAGCGCGTCCAATGCCTCCGCCCAGTCGATCGTCTCCGCGACTCCCGGCGGCTTCACCAGATCCTCCGCACGCAACGCCTGTACGAGGGCGGTCACCTGCTCGGCGAGCCGTGCCGTCACGCCCGGCAACTGCCCTCGTACGATGGCGAGTTCGCGGGCGAAGCCGGGGTGGTCGAACCAGTGGTAGAGACAGCGCCGCTTCAGCGCGTCGTGGACCTCGCGGGTCCGGTTCGACGTGAGGACCACGACCGGCGGCAACTCGGCGCGCAGAGTGCCGAGTTCGGGGATCGTGACCGTGTACTCGGACAGCAGTTCCAGCAGGAAGGCCTCGAACTCGTCGTCGGCCCGGTCGACTTCGTCGACGAGCAGCACGCACGGCTGGGTCTCCAAGGCCCGCAGGAGCGGCCGGGCGATCAGGAACCTCCGCCCGTACAGCTCACTCTCGAGCCGGTCCACGTCGGCGACACCGGCCGTCTCCGCCGCGCGCAGGTGCAGCAACTGGCGCGGGAAGTCCCAGTCGTACAGGGCCTGCGAGGCGTCGATGCCCTCGTAGCACTGAAGTCGGATCAGCGGAGCGTCCAGCGCGGCGGCGAGGGCCGACGCGAGCGAGGTCTTGCCCACGCCCGCGTCGCCCTCGCAGAAGATGGGCCGACGCAGTCTGAGGGCGAGGAAACACGCGACCGCCAACCCGTCGTCGACCAGATATCCCGTCGCTTCGAGACGCTCGCGCACGTCGTCGGGCCGCGTGAGCCACTCCGGCCCCTCGGCGGCCGACCCGCCACCGGCCGACCCGCCGGCGGCCGACCCGCCACCGGCCGACCCGCCACCGGCCGACCCGCCGGCGGCGGACCGGTCTCCGGCGACCGATCGCGTGTCCGCCGGCCTTCCGTCGGGCAGTGCCCGGGCGGCCGGTCCCCCGTCGGCCGAGCCCTCACCGGGTCCGGACGCCGTCCCGGGCCCGTCCGTCCGAGCGTTCGGCCTCACCCCATCCCCGCGGCGGCCAGCACCGCCCGCCGTGTGAGCACGCGGGCGAGATGTGCGCGGTACTGGGGCGAGGCCGATGGGTCGGCCGAGGGCCGGGTGCCCTCCGCCGCCGACTGCGCGGCGCGTGCCACCCCGTCCGCGGCCACACCCGTCAGCGCCTCCTCGGACGCCGTCGCCCGCAGCGGAGTGGACCCCATGTTCGTGAGGCCGATCCGTGCCTCGGCGATGTGTCCGTCGTCGCGCCGCACCAGCGCCGCCACGCCGACCATCGCCCAGGCCTGCGCCACACGGCTGAACTTCTCGTAGCGGAAGCCCCATCCGTCGCTCTCGTCGGTCTTCGGCAGCCGGACCTCGACCAGCAATTCGTCAGGCCGGAGCGACGTCTGGAGGTAGTCGACGAAGAACTCCCGTGCCGGGATGGCCCGTTGGCCCCGCGGCCCGGCCGCGACCAGCTCGGCGTCCAGGGCCAGCGCCACCGCCGGCAGGTCACCGGCGGGATCGGCGTGCGCGAGCGAGCCGCCGAGGGTGCCCCGGTGGCGTACCGCGGGGTCGGCGACCGTCGCCGTGGCCGCCGCGAGGAGACCCGCGTGGCGGCGTATCAGCGGATCGGCGAGGACGTCGTGGTGCGTCGTCAGCGCGCCGATGACGAGCGTCCCGCCGTCCTCGCGCACACCGCGAAGGCCGGGTATCCGGCCGACGTCCACGACGAGTTCGGGAAACGCGAGCCGCATCCTCAGCAGCGGCAGCAGGCTCTGCCCGCCCGCCAGCACCTTCGCGTCCTCGCCCGCCTCCGCGAGCGTACGCACGGCCTCGTCGACGCTCGCGGGCCTGGCGTACTCGAATGCCGGAGGAATCATGCCGAACCCTCCTTCGACGATTGGGTGGTTTCCGCGGACTGAGCCGCCTGAATCGCCTCCCAGACCCGCCACGGCGAACACGGCATCGGCACGTCGTGAACGCCGAGCGGCCGCAGCGCGTCGACGATCGCGTTGACGACGGCGGGCGTGGAGGCGATCGTCCCGGCCTCACCAACCCCCTTTACTCCCAGGGGATTTGACGTGGCGGGCGTCTCCGTGCGGCCAGTCGTGAACTCCGGCAGGTCCGGCGCGGAGGGCACCAGGTAGTCGGCCATGGTGCCGGAGACCAGGTTGCCCTCGTCGTCGTACACCGCCTCCTCGTACAGCGCCTGCGCGATCCCCTGCGCGAGACCGCCGTGCACCTGCCCTTCGACGATCACCGGGTTGATGACCCGGCCGACGTCGTCGACACAGACGTACGAACGAATCGCCGTCCGCCCGGTCTCCGTGTCGACCTCGACCGCGCACAGATGCGTGCCGTGCGGGTAGGAGAAGTTCTCCGGATCGACCAGGTGCTCGGCGTTGATGGTCGGCTCCATGCCGTCGGGCAGGTCGTGCGAGGAGAACGTCTCGAAGGCGACCTCCTGGATCGTCCTCCGCGCCTCGGGCGATCCCTTCACGGAGAACACGCCGTGCGTGAACTCCAGGTCGTCCTCGCTGGCTTCGAGCAGATGGGCCGCGACCTTCCGGGCTTTCTCCACGACCTTCTGGGCCGCGTGATGGACCGCCGCGCCTCCGACGACGAGCGACCGCGACCCGTACGTGTCCATGCCCTGCGGCGCCGACCTGGTGTCGCCGTGCACGACCTCCACGTCCTCGAAGGGCACCCCGAGCACATCGGCGGCGATCTGACTCCAGCAGGTCACATGCCCCTGCCCGTGCGGGCTGGTACCGGTGACGACCTCGACCTTGCCGGTGGGCAGCATGCGGATGCTCGCCGCCTCCCAGCCGCCGGCCGAGTACCGCAGATCCCGCAGCACCCGGCTCGGCGCGAGCCCGCACATCTCCGTGTACGTGGACACGCCGATGCCCAGCCGCACGGAGTCACCGCTCTCATTGCGCTTGCGCTGCTCGGCCCGCAGGCCGTCGTACCCGAAGAGGGCGAGTGCCTTGTCGGTGGCGGCCTCGTAGTTGCCGCTGTCGTAGGTCAGACCCGAGATCGACGTGAACGGGAACTCCTCGTGCCCGATCCAGTTCCGGCGCCGCAACTCCACCGGATCCAGACCGACTTCGACGGCCAGCTCGTCCATGATCCGCTCGATGGCGTACGTGGCCTCCGGGCGTCCGGCGCCCCGGTACGCGTCCGTGGGCGTACGCGTCGTGAACACACCGGTGCACGTGAAGTCGTACGCGTCCATCTTGTAGATCGCCGGGTACATGAAGGCGCCCAGGATCGGGATGCCGGGCGTGACGAGCATCAGATAGGCGCCCATGTCGGCGAGCAGGTCGACCTTCAGCCCGAGCAATTTGCCCTCACGGGTCGCGGCGACCTCGATGTCCTGGATCTGGCCCCGCCCGTGGTGGGTGGCGAGATACCCCTCGGAGCGGGACTCGGTCCACTTGACCGGCCGTCCGAGGCGCCGCGCGACGACGAGGGAGATGACCTCCTCGCCGTACACCTGGAGTTTGGAGCCGAAACCGCCGCCGACATCGGGGGCGACCACGCGCAGCTTGTGCTCGGGGACGCCGGTGACCACGGAGAGCATCACCCGCAGGATGTGCGGGACCTGGGTCGCCGAGTACACGGTGTACTCGTCGGACGCGGCGAGCGGGGTGACGACCACCGCGCGAGGCTCCATGGCGTTGGGGATGAGGCGCTGCTGGAGATAGCGGCGGTGGAGGACGACGTCGGCGCGCTGTCTGACCGTCTCGTAGTTCTCGCCCGTGGCCAGCGGCCAGACATAGCAGCGGTTGGTTCCCCTGTCCGCGTGGACGAGCGGGGAGTCGTCGGCGAGCGCGGCCTCCAGGTCGAGCACGGGCGGCAGGGGCGCGTAGTCGACCTCGACGGCTTCGAGCGCGTCGGCGGCCGCGTACCGGTCGCGGGCCACGACGACCGCGACCGGGTCGCCCGCGTACCGCACCTCGTCGACCGCGACGGCCGGGTGGTCCGGCAGCACGATGTCCTCGGTCACCGGCCACGCGCACGGCAGCGATCCCGTCCCCTCCGCGAGATCGCGTCCGGTGAACGCGGCGATGACACCGGGCTGTTCGAGCGCGGGCGAGACGTCGATGCGGTCGATCCGGGCGTGCGCCATCGGGCTGCGCAGGATCGCCAGGTGCAGCAGGCCGTTGACGCTGATGTTGTCGGTCCAGTTGGTCTGTCCGGTGACGAGCCGGGCGTCCTCCTTGCGGGGGCGGGAGCGGCCGACCTCGCGTTCGGTGACCTGGTCGCTCATGTCGTGACCTCCTGTGTGGAGGAGACGGAGGGGGCGGAGGATCCGGAAGCCCCGGACGACGCGGCGAGGACCGCGTGCACGATGTTCTGGTAGCCCGTGCACCGGCAGAGATTGCCCTCCAGGGCATGCCGTACGTCCTCGGCGCTGGGGTGCGGATTCTCGCGGAGCAGGTCACGCGCGGCCATGAGCATCCCCGGGGTGCAGTACCCGCACTGCAACGCGTGCCGCTCGTGGAACGCCTTCTGCAGGGGATGCCACTCCCCGAACGCGCCGAGCCCCTGGACGGTGGTCACTTCGCTCCCGTCGGCCTGGACCGTGAGGACGGAGCAGCTCTTGACGGTCTCTCCGTCCAGGTCGACCGTGCAGGCCCCGCAGTTGGAGGTGTCGCAGCCGATCGGGGTGCCGGTCACACCCAGTCGGTCACGCAGGTAGTGGATCAGCAGAAGACGGGGTTCCACCTCGTCCTCGTACGTCGTGCCGTCCACCTTCACCGAGATTCGGGTCATGTGCCCTCCCCAGGAACCGTGAGGAAAATTCAGCCACCGGACGTGATGTGCGTCACTCTAGGACCGCGTCCCGGGAGGGGCGAGTGCCGCGGCAGGCATTTGTTGAGCGTTAATCCGTTGCTGCGGCGCGGCGCTTCCTGCTGCACTACGGGGGACCAGTCGGCAGAGACCAAAGAGATCAAGGAGCAGCAATGCGCGCACCGTTCATGTCCACCCAGGAAGGAATCCCTCTCACTTCAAAGGACATGACGCGCGGTGCACCTGCTGAACCTGGGAATTCTGGCGCACGTAGACGCCGGTAAGACGAGTCTGACCGAGCGGCTCCTGCACACCGTCGGAATCATCGACGAGATCGGCAGCGTCGACGACGGCAGTACCCAGACCGACTCGCTCGCGCTGGAACGGCAGCGCGGTATCACCATCAAGTCCGCCGTCGTCTCCTTCGCGATCGACGACGTCACGGTCAATCTGATCGACACACCCGGGCACCCGGACTTCATCGCCGAGGTGGAGCGGGTGCTGAGCGTGCTCGACGGCGCGGTGCTCGTGATCTCGGCCGTGGAGGGCGTCCAGGCGCAGACGCGCGTCCTCATGCGGACCTTGCGGCGCTTGCGCATCCCGACGCTGATCTTCGTGAACAAGATCGACCGCCGGGGCGCCGACCCGGATCGCGTACTGAGAAGCATCTCCGAGCGGCTCACGCCGGCGATCGTGCCGATGGGCCGGGCCGACGCACTCGGCACGCGTGACGCCCGGGCCACCCCGCACACCGGGGCCACCGCCGGCATGCTCGACGTCCTCTCGGCCCGCGACGACGCGCTGCTGACCTCGTACGTCGAGGACGACACCGTCTCGTACGGCCAACTGCGCGCCGCCCTCGCCGAGCAGACCCGGCAGACGCTGGTCCACCCGGTGTTCTTCGGCTCCGCCATCACGGGCGCGGGCGTGGGCGCGCTGACCTCCGGCATCAAGGACCTGCTGCCGGCCGCCGAGGGGAAGGCCGAGGGCCCGGTGTCCGGCACCGTCTTCAAGGTCGAGCGGGGACCCGCGGGGGAGAAGATCGCGTACGCGCGGATGTTCTCGGGGACCGTACGCACCCGGGACCGGCTGACCTTCGGCGACCGCGAGGAGGGGAAGGTCACCGCGATCAGCGTCTTCGGCCACGGCTCGGCCGCCCGGGAGACGTCCCTGGCCGCGGGGCGGATCGGGAAACTGTGGGGCCTGGGAGGTGTCCGAATCGGTGACACCTTCGGGGTGTCACCGAACTCGGACAGGGGGCGGCACCACTTCTCCCCTCCGACCCTGGAAACGGTCGTCCTCCCCTGCCGTGCCGAGGACAAAGGCGCCCTGTATCTCGCGCTCACCCAACTCGCCGAGCAGGACCCGCTGATCAACCTGCGCCAGGACGAGACGCGCCAGGAAATCTCCGTGTCCCTCTACGGCGAGGTCCAGAAGGAGGTCATCCAGGCAACGCTCGCCGACGAGTTCGGCCTCGATGTCGGCTTCCGCGAGACGACGACGATCTGCGTCGAACGGCCCGCCTCCAGCGGTGTGGCGGTCGAGTTCAACGGCAAGGACCCCAACCCGTTCCTCGCGACGGTCGGACTGCGCATCGACCCGGCGCCGGTCGGTTCCGGTGTGGAGTTCCGGCTGGAGGTCGAGCTCGGGGCCATGCCGTACGCCTTCTTCAAGGCCGTCGAGGACACTGTGAAGGAGACGCTGGGCCAGGGAATCCACGGCTGGCAGGTCACCGACTGCACGGTCACCATGACGCACTCCGGCTACTCACCCCGGCAGAGCCACGCGCACCAGGGCTTCGACAAGAGCATGTCGAGCACGGGCGCGGACTTCCGCGGCCTCACCCCGCTCGTTCTCATGGAGGCCCTGCGGCAGGCGGGCACCCAGGTGTACGAGCCGATGCACCGCTTCGGCCTGGAAGCCCCGGCGGACACGCTGGGCGCGCTGCTCCCGGTCCTCGCCAAGCTGCGGGCCACGCCGCAGACGACAGAGACGCGGGGCACGTCGTGTCTGCTGGAAGGCGCGATTCCCGCGGCCCAGGTGCACGAGTTGGAGCAGCAACTCCCCGGCCTGACCCGCGGCGAGGGCGAGCTGGAGTCCGCCTTCGACCACTACGCGCCCGTCGCGCGCGGCACGGTCCCGGAACGACCGCGGACCGATCACAACCCGCTCAACCGCAAGGAGTACCTGCTGAACGTGACACGGAGGATCAGCGGGTGACCTCCATAACTACCTTGCGAAAAAGGTGACTTACTCTCAAGTCAGGAGTATTGACGGGCCAAAGGTGCGCACGCGACTGTTGTGACCATGTCGAAGTTGCGTGCGCATCTGCTCGGCGTCCTCGTACTCCTCACCGGCCTCCTGACGACCACCGGGGCCCAGTCCGCCACCGCCCTCCCCGACGATCTGTGGTTCGACCAGGCCGCCGCGGCGACCCTCACCGTCCAGAACGGCCGCTTCACCGACGGCCTCGGCCGTGAGGTCGTGCTGCGCGGCTACAACGTCTCCGGCGAGACGAAACTGGACGAGAACCACGGCCTGCCGTTCGCCTCCGTCGCCGACGCCAAGAAGTCCGCGACCGCGCTGCGCGCCCTCGGCGGCGGCAACTCGGTCCGCTTCCTGCTCTCCTGGGCGTACGCCGAACCCGTACGCGGCCAGGTCGACACCACGTACCTCGCCGCCGCCACCGACCAGATGCGCGCCTTCCTGGACGCCGGAATCCGCGTCTACCCGGACTTCCACCAGGACCTCTACTCGCGCCACCTCTTCGACCCCGACAGCTGGTACACCGGAGACGGCGCCCCCAAATGGGCCGTCGACGCCGGTGACTACCCCGACGAGTACTGCGGCATCTGCCCCTTCTGGGGCCAGAACATCACCTCGAACGCGGCCGTGACCGAGGCGTCGCACGACTTCTGGCACAACAAGTACGGACTCCAGGACGCCTTCCTCACCACCGCCCAGAAGACCATGGCCTACGTCGAACAGCACCTGACCGACGCCCAGTTCGCGGGCGTCGTCGGCTTCGACCCGTACAACGAACCGCACGCGGGCACCTACGACTCCGGCCAGACCAGCCGCGCCTGGGAGAAGGACGTCCTCTGGCCGTTCTACGAGAAGTTCCGCGCCCGGATGGACGCGGCGGGCTGGCAGGACAAGCCCGCCTTCGTGGAGCCGAACCTCTTCTGGAACGCCAACCTCGACTTCCAGAAGCAGGAGGGCGGCCTGCTCGACGCGGGCAAGCTCGGCCCGCGCTACGTTTTCAACACCCACTTCTACGACCAGAAGGCGATCTCCGGCATCTTCATGTGGGGCAAGGCGGGGGACGGGCAGTACGCCACCGACTTCGGGACCGTGCGCGACCGGGCCGCCGCCGCCGGCACGGCAGGGATCATCAGCGAGTTCGGTCACCCCCTCGCGGGCAACGTCTCCGACAAGGCACCCACCGTCCTCAAGGCGATGTACCAAGCCCTCGACTCCCGCGTACCGGGCGCAAGTTGGTGGTCCAAGCCCACCGAGTCCGGTCCCGTCCTGTCCGGTTCGCAGTGGCAGTGGGACATCTACAACGGCCGCCACAAAGAGCTGATGAACGGCAACCCCGACAAGGTGCTCACCACCGGTGACGCCTGGAACGACGAGGACCTCTCCGCCGTACGCCTCGACGACTCCGGCAAAGCCGTGCTGCGCCAGGACGCCCGGCTCCTGGACCGCGTCTACCCGAGCGCCACGGCGGGCAAGACTGTCGCCTTCACCTACGAGGACCGTTCACGGGACGGCTCCACGACCCTGACCTGGAACCCGGTCCCGAGCTCACTTCCGCGCGTGGCCGAGCTGGTGGGATCCGGACAGTACTCGCTCCTGCTGTGGCGCTCGGACGGCAGCGCGGAGCCCACCGAACTGCACCTGCCCGCGTCCTTCCCGACCTCGTCCACCACGGTGGTCTCCGACCTCGGCGTGACGGCCGCGCCGCCCGCGTACACGAGGACCACTCCGATCGCGGCCGCGCCCGAACCGGGCGGCACGGGCAGCCGCCGGCTGCTGCTGACCGCCCCGGACTCGGGCACCCTGCACTACGCCCTGGTCACCAACGGCGCGACAGCTCCGTCCGCGGCGCTGCTGAGTGCCGCGCGGACGGAGCTGTCGAACTGGGCCGCGACGAAGGCGGGTTAGCCGAAGGCCCGTCAGGTGAAGCTCAGTTGGCGGCCGGGCCGGTCCAGTCGGCCGCCACCTGTGCGAGGCGTACCCGCTGGGGGTGGTCGCCGACCGCCACGGACGCCGTCTTCTTCCCGGTGGCGAAGTCGATCGCGGTGACCTGGTCGGCGCCGCTCTCGGAGATGACGCAGGACTTGCCGTCACCGCTGACGGTCGCCCAGTAGGGCTTCGAGGCGGTGACGAGCGGGCCCTCCTGGAGCGAGGCCCGGTCGACAACCGTCGCGTAGTCGTCCATCGTGCCCGCGATGCACAGCTTCTTGCCGTCGGGGCTCATCGACATGCCGTGGTGCCGCGAGTCGTTGACCCAGGTCGTACGGTCCTCGCTGGTCGCCGGGTTCTTCGGGAGGGTCTTGACCCGGGTGATCTTGTCGGTGGCGACGTCGTACTCGACGAAGCCGTTGAAGAAGGACACCTGGAAGTAGAGCTTCGACTCGTCCGGAGAGAAGGCGACCGGGCGCACGGCGTCGGACAGATCGCTCCGCCCGAAGGCGTCGAGCCGCGCGCGCATGTCGATGACCTTGACCTGCTCGTACGTGTTCGCGTCGACGACCGTGATGCGGCGGTCGCCCTTCGTCCAGTCCAGCCACGGCTCGTCGAGAGCGGTGTTCACATCGCCGATCGACATGTTCCAGAGGTACTTCCCGTCGGCCGAGAAGACGTTCTCATGCGGCTTGTCGCCGGTCTTGAACGAGCCGAGCTGCTTGCCGGTGCCGATGTCGAGGACATGCACGGTGTTGGAGATGGAGGCAGAGACGGCGACCCGCTTGCCGTCGGGGGAGACGGCCATGTGGTCGGCGCGGTAACCCGACACCGGGAAACGCCAGTTGACCTTCCCCGTGGCGAGGTCGATCGACACCACGTCGGAGAAACTGGGCCGCGAGACCACCATGGCCGACCCGTCCGGCGTGGAGTACATGTCGTCGACGAACTGGTCGTGCCCCTCCCCGACGCCGTTGCGGATGGCGAGGAAGTAGATCCACTTGATGGGATCGGCGTTGATCTCGGCCAGCCGCTGCTCCTTGTCCGGAACGACGTTGATCCGGCCGATCTTCGCCAAGTCGCCGCCGGCCTTGATGACGTCGGCGGTGCCGTCCCAGTTGTTGCCGACGAACATCACCTCCCGCAGGTCCGCGGAGGTGGTCGGAGCGCCGGCCGCGGTGGCCGACCCGGTGACGGTCAGGACGAGGGCGGCCGCGATGGACCAGGCGTGCCGGGCGCGAAAGGCAGACATGACCGATCTCTCCTATTTGGTGGGGGCATGACAAGGCGGGGAATCTGAAAATGGGCGGGTTCAGAATCTACTTACTGGAAAGTAAGGAGAGGGGGCCGTTCTCCACAAGACCGCGGACAGGACAAACTTGGCCGTCGAACAAACGAGGGAGGGCCAGTGGCGGGCAGACTCAGAGCTCCGACCGGCCGTTACGGCGGCAGGACCGCCGAGGATCGCAAGGCCGAGCGGCGCCGAAAATTCCTGGACGCCGGGCTCCGGCTCTTCGGTGACACCCCCGGCTACCGCTCCACCACCGTCTCCGCGCTGAGCGAGGCCGCGGGCCTGTCCACCCGCCAGTTCTACGAGGAGTTCCGCACCCTTGAGGACGTCCTGGCCGCCCTGCACCTCCAGGTCAACGACTGGGCCGAGGAAGCCGCCCTGTCCGGCCTCGCCGAGGCGGACGGACAGCCGATCGCGAAACGCGCCACGGCGGCCTTCCGCGCCTACGCCGCCAACGTCACCGGCGACCCGGCCCGCCTGCGCATCACCTTCGTCGAGATCATCGGCGTCAGCCCACGCCTTGAGCGACAGCGCCTGGCCCGCCGCGCCCGCTGGATCCAGTTCATCTGCGCCGAGGCGGCGGCCGCCGTGGAACGAGGTGAGGCCGTGCCCCGCGACTACCGGGTCGCCGCGGCGGCCTTCATCGGCAGCGTGAACGGGCTGCTGCACGACTGGAGTTCGGGGTGGGTCGACGCGAGCCTCGACGAGGTCGTGGACGAACTGGTCGGGCTGCTCCTCGGGATCCTGCGCCCCGCCGACTGGCGTCCGGCGGACGCTTGAGTTCCTTGTCCCGACAGGGCCCGGTAGCCCGCGCCGGTGTGGCGCGAAGCTTCAGCCTCCGGCCAGCCGGTTCACGGCGCCGAGGACCGGGCCCACCCCGTCCTCCTCCCGGAGCCGACCGGCCAGTACCTTCGCACGGCGCGCGTACGCCGGGTCGGTGACGCCGCGCGCGACAGCACTGCCGAGCGCGTCGGCGGTGAGCCTCCGCAGCGGAACCACCCCCGGAGCCACCTCGAGCGAGACGAGCCGGGCGGCCCAGAACGCCTCGTCGAACTGGATCGGAACGGGCACGGACGGAACACCGGCGCGCAGTGTGGCCGCGGTCGTGCCCGCGCCCGCGTGGTGGACCACCGCGGCCATGCGCGGGAAGAGCGCCGAGTGCGGGACCTCGTCCACGGTGAACATGTCGTCACCGGCGGCGTGGAGCCCGGCCCAGCCCCGCTGGACTACACCGCGCACTCCGGCCGCCCGCAGGGCCCGTACGACCTCTCCGCTCAGTCGCTCGGGATCGGGCACGGTCGCACTGCCCAGGCCGAAGAAGACCGGGGGAGGACCGGCGTCCAGGAAGTCCGCCAGCCCGCACGGGAGTTGGGGTTCATTGTCGTACGGCCACCAGTACCCGGCGATGCCCAGCCCGGGTCGCCAGTCGCGGGGCCGGGGCACCACCAGCGGGCTGAAGCCGTGCTGGACCGGCCAGTTCCGCCGCTCACGGGCACGGCGGGCGGCCCGCGAGCCGAGGGGCGGAAGGCCGAGCCGGGCCCGCAGCGCTCGCGTGGTGTCGGCGAAGATGCGCTCGACAGCGACGTTGACGGCACGTCCCGCGAGCCGGTTGCCCGCCGGGCCCAGGGAACGGGTGCCGATCACCGGCGGCGCGAACTCCCCCGTGGGGGCGAGAGGTTGGAGATAGACGCCCATGCTCGGCAGCGCGTGCCCCTCGGCGATGGCGTGACCGAGCGGCCCCAGCGAACTGGACAACAGCAGCACATCGGCGTTCCCCGCGGCCGCCACCAGATCGTCCGCCATCCGCCCCACCAGCGACCTGGCCATCTCGACCACCCGGGCCAGCTTCCCGACACCGGTGACACTGCGGTGCAGAGCGAGCCCGCGTACGGACTCCAGTTCCGCCCGCGGATCGACGGGCAGCGGATGAAACCCCACCCCCGCGGCCGCCACCAGCGGCTCGAAGCACGCGTGGGTCACCACCGTGACCTCGTGTCCGCCGCGCGCCAGCCCGTGCCCAAGTCCCGTGTAGGGCGCGGCGTCACCCCGTGACCCCGCCGTCATGATCGCTACTCGCACGACGGCCAGTATGGCGCTGACGGTGGGACGCGTCCCACCGTCAGCGCCAATTCCTCGCCGAGGCTGTCGGATCAGCCAACGTTGCGAATGAGCCACTCGTCGGGGTTGTACGTGTCCTTCGCCGGGTCCGGATCCGTCGCCGGGACCTCCTGAACCGTGTCCTCGGGCTGTATCCGCTCCGGCAGCTTGCCGAACCGAGCCTGACGCGCCGCTTCGGCGGCATCCTGACCCTCTTCGGGGTTCGCCATGACGTCCCGCCCTTCTCGTCGACTCCGTCCGCTCAACTCTACGTTGGCGCTGTGCAGGGTGATTTCCGTCAGTCGTCGAGGACTCAGCCGAGAACTCAGTCGTCGAGAACGGCGAGCTCCAGTTCGCGCAGGCGGTCCGGGTCGGCGATCACGTCGATCTCGGTGATCCGGTCGTCCGTGATCGTGAAGGCGAGCACCAGGAAGAGCCGTCCATGTCGCGCCATCGCGAGTCCGACGGAGCCGTTCACCAGCGCCAGGCCGGTGAACCGGGCCCGTCCCGTGGCGGCCATCGCGCCCTCGGCCACGGTGTGCGCACCGCGCACCACGACGGGCTCGGGTGTGGGGATGACCGCCGCGTCGGCGTGAAGCGCCACCTCCGGGTGGAGCAGGGCGACCAGCGCGTCGAAGTTCCCGCCGCGGGTGGCGGCCAGGAAGGCGTCGACGACCCGGCGCCGACGGTTCAGGTCGGCGGCCTGCGCCAAGGGCACCCACGTGCAGTCGTGGAGCGTCTCTAATCAGCTCAGTGATCCCATGCAAGACGTAGTGTCTGGCGTGAGTTCTGCCCATCGCAGAGGGGTGGAGTGGGCGTGTAGGTGGAAGCCTGCGCCCAGTGCTGCTCCTCGTGGCCGGTGTTGGCCGGTGGTGGGTGTGCTGATTGTCGTCACGCCCTGGTGCCGGTGGGCTGCGCGGGGCAGCCGTCTGCGGTCCGTGTGAGCGTGTCCCTCCGGACGCTGGCCCGCCGGACCCGAAGGTCTGGTGGGGGAGGGTGTCCGGCGTCGCCTGGGCGTCGGACGTGATGTGCGGTGCCGGGTGGGTCCGGTCTTGGACCGGTCCGCCCGGCTGGTCTTCCGTGCGGTGGGTGTGATGACCGCGCCCGCTTCGAGTGTGTCCACCACAGTGCGGATGGCCATGGCTCCGCTGGTGCGGTCGGTGACGGTCTTGGCCTGGTGGGTGAGGCCGCGGGCGGCGATGCGCCTCCACGCCCCCTGGTCGCGGTCGCCCTGCCAGCCGCAGGAACCGCAGACGGCCCACTTCCAGCCCGGTGTGGCGGGCCGGTCCGGGGCCTTGCGGTGCCGCAACACCTCCAGGCACTGCGGGCAGTGCCTGGAGGTGTTGCGGGCCGGGACGGTGACCACGGCGATACCCACCTCGGCGGCGAGGTGCCGCATGCGGTCCACGATCTGCCCGCGCACGGTCTGGGACAGGCGGGTGTTGTGGGTGCGGCCCATGCCGCGGGCCTCCATCGACCGGAGATCCTCGACATAGATCACGCTCGCCCCGGCAGCGATCGCCTGGTCCACCGCCCAGCGGGCGGCAGCCCGGGCCAGGGCGTCGTTGAGGTTCAACCGCCGGTCGGACACATGCCGGATCTCGTCGACTAGGACCGTGTGCTGGGCGGTCAGGTGGTGGTGTTCGGCCCCGCTGATGAGCCGCTGATACTGGTCGGCCTTGGCATGCAGGTGCTCGGACAGGCGGCGCAGCCGGTGCTGTTTCGCCAGGACACCGGCGGCCCGGAACATGCCGCCGCTACCGAGGGCGGTGATGGTTTTGTCGGCGTGGAGGCGGGCGGCCCCGGCGGACAGCAGGGTGTTCAGACCCCAGTCCACGCCGAGTGCGACCGTGTGCCCGCTGCGCTGCGTCTTGGGGACGGTGTGGGTGTAGGCGAGATCGGCCCGCACCCGGCCCTGATTCAGACGCAGGGTGGGCAGGTGCAGCACCGCGCCGACGGGGACCGTTGGTGGCAGGCTGATCGGGCAGGCCACCCACGTCCAGTCCGCGTAGGACCGCGGATCGGGGCGGGTGGGCAGTTGCAGCCGCAGCAGCGCCCGGCCCGGCTCGTCGGCGCGTTCGATGGTGGCCTGCTGCCCGTCGCAGGCGGACAGCAGCAGCATGCGTGCGTTGCGGGGCGCGCTCTCCAGCTCGAACACGTTCACCGGCATCCGGCCGTACTGCCTGACGAACGCGGTGATCTGCCGGGTCCGGCCCCTGATGACGCTGGAGGGCAGATACTCCCCGCCGGGCACCGCCGCACGCACCTGGTCCCACTCCCGGGCGGTGCGCTTGGCCGGGTCGGCGGGCCAGGTCGTGATGACGGCGGTGGTGAGGTCGGCGCGCCACTTCGCCGCACGCAGCGTGCGCCCGGCCATCTCCTGGGCGATGCGCACGATGCGGTCGTTGACGCGGATGCCCCCGGCCGGGCCGGCCGTCCAGCCCAGGCGGCGCAGCGCCATCCAGGCGTTCGACGGCAACCTGCGGCCCGCGATGTCCACACCGGCGGCCAGCACGTCCACATCGGCGGCGTTCCAGTGCTCGGCCAGCAGCGCGACGGCCATCCCGGACACCAGATCAGCAGCCCAACCCACCCGCTCCGCCAGCACCGAGGCCGACAGGAGTGCACCCGTCTTCTCCTCCACGCCGGTACGCAGCAGACCACGAGCGCAGGCGGTGCGGACGGTCTCACTCTCGGCGCGCGGCAACTTCCGGCTCACCTATGCCCCCTTCCCGCCCACGATGCTGTCATCAGACCAACGACACTCCCCGCGGAAGGTCACGCATTCGATGCACGGACTCACATACGACCCCGACACCGAGCACACCGCATGACGCCAGCGGATCACGCATCGCTACGGATACTTAAGGAAAAATGTGAGCCTGAGCATGACCGACGGACCGGACACCGAGCGGCCGGTCACGCTCCCCGAAGAGCGCATCGTCCGCTGGCACGAGGACGACAGCCACACCGAACTCGTCGTCGCGACCGACCCGCGCCACCCGGGCAAGCCGGTCATCACCGACCCCGGCGGCGACCCGCGCACGGTCGACGACGGCCACGTCCTCAGCAGGCAGACGTACCCGCCGAGTTGGAGTGACGCCCCGCCGCAGGCACGGCCGCCCCACGACGCGAAGCGCCTGTACGCCTATCTGGAGGAGCTGGACCGCATCAGCGTCATGGACACCCCTCAACTCCTGGACGCCACGAAGCAGTTGCTCGACAACTGGACGCTGGGAGCCCGCGAGTCCGCCGCGCTGGCCCGGATCCTGGCCGAAGCGAAGGGGCTGACCCCCGTCGGTGAGGTGACGGACCGTCTCGGACGCCGAGGCCAGGCGTACACGTACCAGCAGACCGCCGCCCGCCGGATGCTGATCCTGGACCCCGCAACTGGCACCGTCCTCGGTCTGGAGACCACCTTCACCGAGGACCAGCCCGAGTACGCCGTCAAGGCGGGGGACGTCATGGAGTACAACGCGTGGATGCGCTGATCAGACTCCGGTCTGCCGCTCCGCCGCCTCGACGGTCTGGGCGAGCAGCGTGGCGATCGTCATGGGGCCGACTCCACCCGGCACCGGAGTGATCAGCCCGGCCCGCTCACGAGCGCTGTCGAAGTCGACGTCACCGACGTTGCCGGGGTTGTACCCGGCGTCGATCACGACCGCGTCCGGCTTGATGTCCTCCCCGCGGATCAGCCGTGGCCGCCCCACCGCGGCCACCACGATGTCCGCCTCCCGTACCACCGACGACAGGTCGGCGGTGCGGGAGTGGCAGTACGTCACCGTGGCGTCGCGGCCGAGCAGCAGCATGCCCACCGGCTTGCCCAGGATCGCGCTGCGGCCGACCACGACGGCACGCTTGCCGGCCGGGTCGACGTCGTACTCGTCGAGGAGCCGCATGATCCCACCGGGCGTGCACGACGCGAAGCCGGGCAGGCCGAAGCTCATCGCGGAGAAGGAGGCCAGCGTGACCCCGTCGACGTCCTTGGCCGGGGCGATCGCCTCGAATGCCGCGCGCTCGTCGATGTGCGGCCCCATCGGATGCTGCAGCAGGATGCCGTGCACGGTGGGGTCGGCGGACAGCGCGGTGAGCGTGTCGATCAGCTCGGCCGTCGTGGTCGCGGCGGACAGGGCCATGTGCCGCGACTCGATCCCGGCCTTGCGGGAACGGTTCTGCTTCATCCGTACGTAAGTGACGGAGGCGGGGTCCTCACCCACCAGCACGGTGGCCAGACGGGGTGCCACACCGGTGCGTGCGGTGAGATCGGCCGCGCGCTTCGCCGTCTCCTCGACGATCCGCCGTGCGAGACCGGTGCCGTCCATGAGTTGGGCCTGGGACATGAGCCACTCCTGAGCGTCGTAGAAACCATCGCCCAGGCGCGCGGCAGAGACGTGTTCGTCAGGCCGCTCCCCGGTGGTACTCCACCTCAGCGCCAGTCACGGCCCGCAACCACACTAGCGGAGCCTCAGTACTCGCCCTCCGGCCCGGCGGTGGGGTCCGCGGCCGTCGGCCAGGACCCGGCCGAGGCTGCGGAAGCCGCCCCGACCGCCACGGAGTCGAAAAGGTCCAGGTCGGACCGGGTGTGATCCGGACCCTTGGCATCCCCCTTCCTACGGTTCCTCGTCCCAGGCCTGCAGCACGGTCTGGTCGACGATCTTGCCGTTCCGCAGCGACATCATGGAGTTGGCGAGCACCTTGACGCCGTCGGGGTACTGACAGGACTCCGTGTAGGCGACGTGGTCGCCCTGAACCACGCATTCCTCCAGCTTGTGGGTCATGTCGCGGCTGTAGACGTCGTCGAACATCTCGCGGATCTGCTCGCGACCGTGCATGACCTTCGGGTGGCTGGGCTGGCTGTTGCGGTCGACGACGCGCAGCTCCGCGTCGTCCGCGTACAGCGACAGGAGTGCCGCCGCGTCCTGGCCTTCGATGCCCCGGCGCAGAGCTTCGGTGTCGAAGCCGGGGCCTGCCGCTGTGCCCATGATGGACCTCCTTGTAGACCTGGCGAAGGCCGCGGCCCGGTGGAGCGGGCCGTTGAGGGCCTCTCTCCTTCGAGCCTCCTCCGGCGCGGGGGCCACGGCAAACGCAGCCGGACCGATGCGCCTCCCGGGTGAGCGGTGGGGCGGAACCGTGTCCGCGAACAGCCCGGTGCCGTTGCTGAAAGCATGATCTCAACACGACGTATTGTCACCGCCGTTGGTCTGGCCGTCGGCGCCACCGGACTGGTCGTACCGTCCGCGAGTGCCGCCGCCCCTCTCCCTGGGGTGGGAAATCTGGACCCCATCGCGCAACTCGACGCACTCGCCGTGAGCGGCATCCCCGCGGAGCGCCGGGACGAGGTCCCGACGATCTCCAGCCGGCTCGACGGCCTCAACAGGCTGAACGAACTGCGGCAGCTGCACCGGGTGACCGACCTCGTCGCGCCCGTGACCGGACTGGTCTCGCCCGTCGAGTAGTGAACCGTCGGGTGTCGAGTACGGAACACCCCGTCGGCGTGTGCCTCGCACCGAGGCGCATGCCGACGTCTCTTTTCAGGAGCGGCGCCGCTCCATGGGGCAGTGCCGCCGACCGGCAGGTCAGGGAAGGGCCTTCGCGCAGTACTTGTCCTCGTCGCAGTCGTACACCGGCCTGCCCTCGGCGTCGTACCCCTGGATCCGCGGCGTCACGGTGACCTGCTGGAACAGCACGCCGACGGCCGCGAACCAGTCGTGATCGAGGGCCGCCTCACTGGTCTCGCCGCCGTAGGGGACGGTCACCCGGGCGAAGCGAGCGCGGCACGCAACCGCTCGTAGGCGGGGGCCAGTTGACGCAGCGTGGCCGCGGCCGTCGCCGTGTCACCCGCGACCAGGCTGTGCTGCAGGCCGCCGAGCAGCAGCGCCTGTCGGCCGGTGACATCGGCGGCACGCGTCTCGCCGAGTTGCGTCAGCCAGAACGAGGCGTCGGCGAGGCGCCGGACGCCGAGCCGGACGGCGAAGCCGGTCAGATGACCGCGGACACGGGCGTCGAGGCCGGCCTCGACATCGTCGGCGAGGCGTTCCACGGCGTTTTGGGAGGCATTCGAAGCGGAGCCGGTGAGCCGACGCAGTGCCGAGGTGAGCGAGTCACGCAGGGCCGCGATGACCTCGACCTCCTCGGTACGCCGGAATTCGTCGCGCATGGTGAACGGGCCCGCGCAGTCCACCAGTCGCGCACGCCATGCCTCGACGAAGGCATCGACGGGCAACGTGGCGAAGGGGAAGCCGTCCGGGTCGTGGAAGAGCACCCGGTGGTCGTCGACGTCGAGCACGACCACCCAGTGGTCGCCGCCCGTGGCCTCGCCGGACGACCACGGCTGGTGCAGGAGCAGGCCGATGTCCACGGGCCCGACCAACACCGTCCCCAGCCTCGCGGCTTCCCGCAGTCGGCCGACGGCCTCCGTCGCCTCCCCGCCGCCGGTACGCCGACAGGTCCAGCCGAGCAGACCGACGGCCTGGTCCAGCCCCAGGTCGGGATCCCAGCCGGGCGGATCGAAGTACGGCAGACCGCCCTCGACGAACTGCGCCCCGAACGGCGACCCGGTCAGCACCTCGATCGCCGAAGGCGCGGGCGCCTCAGCGCCCAGGACCATCGCCAGCGAGTTGGCGTAACAGTAGGGGACCGAACCTTGGAAAGCGTGCAAGGAACGTGGCATGAGTCGACCCTGACATTTTCAATTTTTCGTGACAAGAGGTGCGTGACAAGAGGGGACCGCGGACGGCGGTCGCGTCGCCCGTCCAGGAGCAGGCCGGCGGCGCCGTCCGCGGTCGAGGCGGGCCTCAGCAGATGTTCTGGCTGCTGTTGACGAGCGTGTTGTTGCGGAACGTGGTGTTGCTGCCGCAAGGGCTTTCCCTGATGGCCGAGTTGGTCACCTTCAGGTTCTGGATGGTGATGTCGGAGTTGTTCGGGAACTCCGAGCGCGCGGCCAGCCGGATCTCCCCGCCGCCGGTGACGCTGCCGCTCTGGGCGGCGATGTTCACGTTGTAGCAGTTCTCGATCAGGACCGAGTTGTTGCCGGTGTTGGAGATGTTGACCCGGTCGATGACCGCGCCGCCGCTCTCGGAGACGCAGAAGACCCCGCGCCCGCCGCCGCGTGCGATGACCTCGCCCACCCGGATGTTGGTCGGATAGCCGCTGCCGACCCGGCCGTTGCGGTTGGCCATGCGGAAGGCCGCGTAACCGGTACCGGCGCCCGCGCCGTCCGCGTCGACCTTGGTGACGGTGGCGTTGATGGTCTGGTTCAGCAGGAGGCCGGACTCGCCCACGTTGCGGGCGGTGACCGTGCCGATGGTGATGCCGTCGACGCCGTACGTCTCCACCGCGTGGCTGCTCGCCCCGGAGACGTACACGGTGTCGATGCGGACGTTCTTCGTCCACTGGCTGGTGTCGCCGCGGTTGTCGATGCGGACGCCGAGGCCGCGCGACAGGCGCATGTCGATCTGGCCGAGCACGACGTTGGTGACGTTGCGCATGAAGATGCCGTACAGCGGGGTGCCGGTGAGGTTCAGGTGCTGGACCTCGATGTCCCGTGCGCCGCGTGCGTAGACCGGGGCCTGGTCGCCGGAGCCCGATCCGGTGACGTTGATGGTGCCGCAGACGTCGAGCACGGTGTAGCTCGGCAGGGAGACCCGGGATCCGGCGGTGATGCTGCCCGAGCCGCGTACGACGACTCGTTCCTTCGAAGTGCGGCCTGAGGTAAGGCTGTTGACGGCGGCCTGCATCGCGGCCCGCATGTCGGTACCGGTGTAGGTGACGCTGCTGCCGCGCCGGGCGGTCCAGGTGCTGCCGTTCAGCACGGCCTCGGCCTGGTACGAACCCTCGCCGCACGCTGCCGCCGTCTGGCGCGGGGCGGCGGCGGCAGCGGTCGTCTCCGGCGCCGCGCTCGCGGGGGCCGTCAGCACGGCTGCCGTGCTGAACAGTGCGGTGGCGCACGCGGCGGTGGCGCCGATCCGCCTCCCGCGGGTCCCTAAGGTTCTGCGGATGAGGTGAGGTGCGGCTCTGCGTCCCATCTCGTCTTCTCCTGTGTGTGGGGGTCTGACGCCCGCGCGACCGTGTCGTAGCAAGCGTTTTCTACAGCGGGCCGCGAGTGTGGCAAGGGCTTTCTGTCGGCGTCAAGAGTTCGGTGTGACAAACGGGTTGGGCGACGCGGCCGGTAGGTGATGCGCGGTGTCACGTCTCGCGGCGTACGAGGAAGCGATGGGCGTTGGACAGGCCCAGCCGGTGGGAGGGGAGGCGTCGACCGCGAACCGTTCCGCCGGCATGTGCCGGCGGGGAGGTCGACGGCGTCGTGCGGTTCGGCGTGCTGTTCCGCGACCACCGTGAAGCCGAGGTCCGTCAGCCTGCGCCGAAGGTTCGCGGCCGGGACGAAGCGCAGATGTCGCGGCTGGAGCCGTGGCGGCCACCAGCGGACGAGGAGAGGGGGGTAGCGGCTGTCGGGGTCGGGTACCTCGATGGGCGGGTGGCCGCCGGGACGTATCGCATGGCGCGCGGCCTCCGGTTGACTGCCGGCCCGCCGCGACTGACCGAGTGCCGTCGGTCGACGCACCGACCTACGGCGCCGGACACCGGACCGGGCCGCCTTCAACGGTTGCGCAGGATCCCCCGTACGAACGCGGCCTGGCCCACGTGCTGCAGGTCGTCGGAGACGACGCTGACCAGGCGGACGCCCAGGGTGACGGGCGGGGACCAGTTCTCGTCGACGACGCGGTCCAGGTCGCCGGCGCGCAGGTCGCGCAGGCAGGTCAGCGACTGCTCGTGGACGGCGTCGTAGTAGCCGAGCAGTAGGTCGCCCGAGTCCACCCGGACCTTGGCGACCTTCTGCGGGGTGTGGCCGTAGCCCGTGTCGCGGCGGGGTAGGCCGAGGTCGAAGCGGTCCGCCCAGTCCTGCGACTGCCAGATCTGTTTCAGCCCGAACGCGTCGGCGACATGGTCGTCCTGGACGCGGGTGAGATGCCAGACCAGCCAGGTGATCGAGTTGGCCTGGTCGTCGAGGCGGGCATTGAGATCGTCGGGGGAGAGGCCGTCGACAACGGCGTGGACCTCCTCCTGGATGCGACCGTACGCGTCGACGAGAACGTCCTTGGCGTGCATGGGTTCCTCCGCGCTCCGCTCGGGCACCTGTCCCTGCCAGTGTCCCCCGCGACCCCGGCGGCGCGCGTCAGGACCGGCGCGTCAGTACCAGCCCGAGTACCGCTCCTCGCAGAGCTTGAACACCGGCTCGCGGCGCACCGGATCCGCCGCCGTGGTGAGCTGTACGCGGTCGCCGGCACGTATCGCGATGTGCGGGCCCGACACGCGGCCCCGCACGGTGAAGCCCTCCGCCAGCTCGATCAGGGACACGTTGCGCGCGGCCGGAGTGTTGCGCTGGACGACGGTCGTATGGCGTATGACGCCCAGGCCGGCGCTGCGTTCCGTACGCAGGTCGCTGCCCGCGCAGACCGGGCAGAGCAGCCGGTGGAACATGGCGGTCCCGCACCAGCGGCAACGCTGGAAGAGGAGCCCCTCTTCGACCGGACCGGTGGTTGTCGCCGCCTCGGCGTCGAGTACGCCCGCCGTGGTCCCGCTTCCTCGGTGGAACACGATGTCATCTCCCTGCGCTGGGCCGGAATCCGAAGGTGCGCGGAGCGCCGTGCACAGCCTTCAGGTTATGGCACGCAGTGCCACTCGTAAAGGCACTCAGTACCCTCAATCGGCCGGGAATCAGTCGCGGTAATCAGCTGAGTCGCGGAGATCGGCGCGGAAGTCGGCCCGGAGTCAGCCCGGAAGTCGGCCGGGTTCGCGTCCGAGTGTGGTCTCGATCTCCTGAACGACTCGCCACATCGGCGCACCGCGCTTCGAGATGACGACCACCACGTCCTCCGCGGTGGCGGAGCCGGCGGGCTCGGCGGGTGTGTGGCTCGCCCCGAAGGTCCGCTGGACATGGGCGAGCGCGTGGTCCACCTCGGCCGTCGCGTCGCTCTGGCCCGCCGAGCGCAGCCAGGAGCGCAGCCCGTTGTTGTGCGCGGCGACCACGGCCGCGGCGATCACGTCGGCCCGCAGCGTCCCGTCGCGGCGGCCCGCGAAGCGCCCGCGCAGATACTCGGCGAGTGCACGCTCGTACCGCCAGACCACCGAGAGTTCGTACGCCCGCAGCCCCGGGACCTTCTTGGTCAGGCGATAGCGCTGGACGGAGAACGTCGGGTTCTCGGCGTACATGCGCAGGACGAGGCGGGCGGCGTCGCAGACCCGTGCCACCGGATCGTCCGCGTCGCCGCCCTCGCTCAGGAACTCGGTCATGTCGGCCAGGCAGCGCTCGTGGTCCGGGAAGACCACGTCCTCCTTGGACGGGAAGTACCGGAAGAAGGAGCGCCGTCCGACGCCCGCGAGGGCCACGATGTCGTCGACGGTGGTCTGCTCGTACCCCCGCTCCAGGAACAGCCGGAACGCCGCCGCGACGAGGGAGTCCCGCATCGGTGGCTTCGGAATCGTCACGTCGGCCGCCTGGTCGGGACGGGGTGCCTCGCTCATGGTGGTGAACCTAGCATCGGGCGAGGTGAAGTGGCACTCAGTGTGCTCCGGTGAGGGAACTGAGTGCCATGGCGCTCCGGGGGCGGGAGTGAGGCGGCCGGACGTGCCGGGCGGGCCGTGCCTTTCGTGATGGCGTGGACCGGCTCAGGCCGGAGGGCACGCACCTGCAGAGTGAGCGGTGGGGGTTCTCGGCGCGGTCCGCGGTGCCCGACGGCTGCCCGGGTTCATCGATCACTTCGGAGTCTGGGCGTCCACCAGGGCCTGGGAGACGACGCGTACAGCCCGGGCGATGTGGTTCAACTGCGTGAGCTCAGCCGCGTACAGCTTGATCGTGTGCTCGATGACGGACTCCGGCATCCCCAGCGCGGGCAGCTCGGCCCGCGCGCTGTGCAGCGCGGTGCGGACGACCCGGATCTCCTGCTGGAGCTGGATCTGGGCGTGGCGGGCGAGCAGGACGGGCTGGCGGATCAGCAGCGGATAGCTGGCGTAGCGGGCCGGCACCAGTTCGCGCAGCCACTTGGCCGCCGATCGTTCCCATTCACGGTTGCCGGGCGTCTTGACCTGGCGGGGCCAGTCGGTGCTGATGGGCGAGTACGTCAGGGACATGGTCATCGCTTCCGAGGTGGCCGCGGGCGGTTCGGGAAGTTCTTGGCGGCCCCGGCCTAGGGGATTGACCGGAGCCGCCACGGGCATGCGCGAGCAGTACCCGTTCAGTGCGCCCGGGGTCGACGCGAGAAGGTGGCGCCATTCCCGGGCTGACCAGGACCCCACCGGATCCCGATCAGCCAGAAGTATTCATATATACCGTCCGGTAAGCAAGTGTATGAAAAAATTCATGTTGAAGTACGGCTGAATACGGCCGAATCATGCCTTGCGGACAGCTGTCGTCATATGCCGGGAGAGGGCTGGAGAAGGTCAGTCCTTGAGGAAGAAGGTGTGCTCGTCGGCCACCTGTTCGTAGTCCTCCAGGCGGGCCTGCGTACGCTCGGGATCGGCGTCGGTCATGGCCTGGAGCAGAGCCGCGGACAGCACGACGGGCGCGGCGTAGGAGTCGAAAACGAGACGTGAGCCGGTGCCGGAGGCGAAGACGACGTCGGCCTCGTCGGCCAGCGGTCCGAGCCCCAGATCGGTGACCAGGGCGACGCGCAGGCCCGCACGCCGGGCGACCCGCATGGCCAGCAGCGTCTCGTGGGCGTGCCGGGGCATGGTGAAGGCCAGCACCCACGTGCCGCCCGCCTCGCGTGACTGGAG